>NZ_JBFULT010000668.1:0-3631 GCF_054049755.1 Bradyrhizobium sp. P5_C11_2 | reverse complement strand
CGTCATTGCGAGCGCAGCGAAGCAATCCAGTCTGCCTCTGCGGAAAGACTCTGGATTGCTTCGCTGCGCTCGCAATGACGGAGTGTGTAGCCAGGGCTTGGCCCGAATAGGTTTGCCGTACTTGTGTCGCGATCACTGATCCCCCACACTCTCAATCACTCAACCAACCACAGGAATAAGACATGACTCGCGTTCGCTGTATCACCGAGATGGGCATGGGCGTCGACGTCCACGGCAGGGACGCCACCAAGGCGGCGAAGCGGGCGGTGTCGGATGCGATCCGGCATTCGAGCCTCGGCTTCTTCCGGATGATCGACAAGACCGCGAACGACATGTTCGTCGATGTCACGATCGGAGTGCCCAACCCTGAGGCGGTGGACAAGGAAGCCGTTGCGAAGGAGCTGCCCTACGGCACCGTGACCGTGACTGCGGTCAAGGGCGGCCTGGAGATTCCTTCGGCCACGGAAGTGGCCAACGACCCCATCCTCATCGCCAATGCGGCTGTCATCGTCAGCTTCGACAAGGACTAGGCCGGTGTCCGATAGCGATGAGCGGCTACTGGATCGTCCGATCTGGAGCGCGCTGACGACCAGCCAGAAGCATCTGGCGGAGGGCGGGCCGCGCGCGCTGCGCTATCCCGTGGACATGACGCCGTTTGCCGACATGACCGACATGTCCGAGGCTAGCTTCGCCGCACTCCGTGATCTCCTGTCGGGCTCGCAGGTGGCCGCGCTGTTCACGCCGGAGCCGGTCGAAATGTCCGCTGGTTTCAAGGTCGTGCTGGCGGAGACCGGCGAGCAGATGATCGGCTCGCCGGCGGACAGTTCGCTCCGCGATGCCGAGATCGTCACATTGGGCGCCGCCGACGTTCCCGCCATGATGGCGCTGACGGAGCTGACGAAGCCCGGTCCATTCGCACTGCGCACCCATGAGCTCGGCACATTCCTCGGCATCCGCGCCGGCGGCGAATTGGTCGCGATGACGGGTGAGCGGATGAAGCCGGGAAAGTTCGTCGAGATGACGGCCGTCTGCGTGCATCCAGACTATCGTGGGCGTGGCTATGCACAGGCGCTGCTCGCGGCGGTCGCGCGCCAGATCGAGGCGCGCGGCGAAATTCCGTTCCTGCACGTTTTCTCGAACAATACATCCGCGATCGCGCTGTACCAGCGACAGGGAATGCGGATCAGGCGGCGCCTGTACGTCACTGCGTTTATGAAGGAGGAATAGGCTCCCTTCATTTCCTGAGAATTCGCGCTATATCGGTCCCAACCACAATTGGGGGAAACACATGGACGCCAGGACGACCGATTTTTCCGCCGTACGGACGGCGATGCAGCGTTACGTCGATCAGGAGATCATCCCCGGCGTCTCCTGGGCGGTGCTGCGTGGCCGCGACATCGTCGATCAGCAATGCGTCGGCTTTGCCGACCGCGAGGCCAACGCCGCATTGCGGCCCGATCACATTTTTCGCGCGTTCTCCAACACCAAGATCTTCGTCACCTGCGCGGTCATGCTGCTGGTGGAGGAGGGGCGCATCGGGCTCGATGATTTGGTCGAGAAATTCCTGCCGCAGCTGGGCAATCGCAAGGTGCTGAAAGCCGGTGCGGCGAGCCTCGCCGATGCCGAGCCGGCAAAGAGCCCGATGACGATCCGCCAGTTGCTGACCCACACGTCGGGCCTCAGCTACGGCATCTTCGATCCCGGCACGGTGCTGTTCAAAGGCTACAACGAGGCGCGCGTGCTCAATCCGCTGACGCCGCTGACCGACATGATCGACAAGCTCGCCGATCTGCCGCTGTCCTATCATCCCGGCGCGGGCTGGGAATATTCGGTGGCCACCGACGTGCTCGGCCGCGTCGTGGAGGTCGTCTCGGGCAAGTCGCTCGATGTCGTCCTCAAGACGCGCATCTTCGATCCGCTCGGGATGACCGACACCGGCTTTGACGTGCCGGAGGCGGCGCAGGGCAGGCTGGTCGCGCTCTACACCGGTGCCGACGCGCTCGATCCGATGAAGCCCGGCCTCACGCGCGCCGACAATCTGCCTTTTCCGCAGGCCTATCGGCGATCCTTCCCGCGTCTGTCGGGGGGCGGCGGTCTGGTCTCGACCTTGCCGGACATGCTCGCGCTGGTGCGCGCGCTGTTGCCCGGTTCGGATGCGCTCCTGAAACCGGATACGCTGCGGCAGATGATGACGAACCAGCTGCCCGCAGGGCAAACCATCCGCTTCGCCAATCTCGGGCCGATCCCGGGCAAGGGATTCGGTCTCGGCGGCGCCGTCACCTTCGCGCCGTCGYCGTTCGATCCCGCAAATTCGACCGGCGAATTCCAGTGGGGCGGACTCGCCGGCACCCATTGGTGGATCTGCCCTGAGGCCAATACCGCCGGCGTGCTGATGGCCCAGCGCTACATGGGCTTCTGGAATCCCTTCTTCTTCGAGTTCRAGCGGCTGGCCTATCAGGCGGTTGGAGGCTGATCGCAAAAGAATTGCTGGACACCGCGAATCCTTTTCACCGGTCGAGCCCTCTTGACGGTCGAGGCATTCCGCCTCGGCTCATGTCGGAGGACGCGATGGCGTTTTACAGGAAGAACATCGGTAGCCTGCACCAGATGGTGCGGATCGCCGCAGGCATCGCGGTGGCGGTCGCGGCATTCGTATATCTCGCGGGCGTCGCGGCGTGGCTTGTCGCGCTCGGCGGCGCCGGCTTCGCGCTGACCGGCCTGGTCGGCTATTGCCCGATGTGCGCGATGGCCGGGATCGGACGGGGGGGCGTCTCGTGAGTGCGGCCGCGATCTCGCCAAAGCTGTTCGAGGCGGCGCGGCTCGGCGACCAGCATGCGATCGCCAGCCTGCTTGCGACGGCGCAGCCGGACATCCGCCGCTACGCGCGCGCGACCTGCCGCAGCTCGGCGGATGCGGAGGACGCGACGCAGGAAGCGCTGTGGATCCTGTTCCGCCATGTCGGCACGATCCGCTCGCTGCTGGCATTCTCCGCCTGGCTGTTCAGCGTGGTCCGCCGCGAATGTCTGCGGCTCGCCCGTAAGGCGGGCCTCGCGCCCGCGATCGACGCCGGCGAAGCGGAGGCGCTGCTGCTGTCGCGCACCGAAGCCGATCTGCGGCTCGACCTAGCGGCGGCCTTCGAGGCGTTGCCGCCGCACTACCGCGATGTCGCGCTGATGCGCGACGTCAAGGAAATGACCATCGACGACATCGCAGCTGCGCTTGGTGCCTCGCGGCAGACCGTGAAGGCGCGGCTGCATCGCGCCCGCGCCCTGATGCGCGAATACCTGACGAGATGAGACATGACCGATTATCAAAACCCCGACGACCTGAAATCGATTCCCGCCTTGGTCGCGCTGGCGCCGGTCGAGGCCAACGCGTTCCTTGCGTTCAACCACGCGGTCGAGCGCAAGGACGGATTGATCCCGCCAAAGTATCGCGAGCTGATCTCGCTCGCGGTCGCGCTCACCACGCAATGTGCCTATTGCCTCGACGTGCACACCGCGCAAGCGGCGAAGGCGGGGGCCACGCGCGAGGAGCTGGCCGAAGCCGCCATGATTGCCGCCGCGGTGCGCGCAGGCGGCACGCTCGGTCATGCGCTGCTGGCGCAGCGCCTGTTCGAGCAGCATCGGGG
>NZ_JBFULT010000667.1:0-3635 GCF_054049755.1 Bradyrhizobium sp. P5_C11_2 | reverse complement strand
AACTCCTCCCTGGGGTTATGGGTCCCGGCCTTCGCCGGGACGACACTGAATAATTGGCGCGGCCTTCGCGCTCCAACCCTACTCCGCCAGCGCCTTCATCTCCTTGTAGAGGTCCGACTTGCCCTCGAAGCCGATGCCCGGCAAATCCGGCATGGTGATGTGGCCGTTCTCGACGCGGACGCCGTCGGGGAAGCCGCCGTAGGGCTGGAACAGGTCGGGGTAGCTCTCGTTGCCGCCGAGACCGAGGCCGGCCGCGATGTTGAGCGACATCTGGTGGCCGCCATGCGGGATGCAGCGGCTCGGCGACCAGCCGTAGGTTTTCAGCACCTCCAGCGTGCGCTGGTATTCGCACAGGCCGTAGGACAGCGCGCAGTCGAATTGCAGCCAGTCGCGGTCCGGGCGCATGCCGCCATAGCGGATCAGATTGCGGGCATCCTGGTGGCTGAACAGGTTCTCGCCTGTCGCCATCGGGCCCGGATAGAATTCGGCGAGCGCAGCCTGAAGCGCATAGTCGAGGGGATCGCCGACCTCCTCGTACCAGAACAAGGGATAATCCCGCAGCATCTTGGCGTAGGCGATGCCGGTTTCCAGGTTGAAGCGGCCGTTGGCGTCGACGGCGAGCTGCGCGTCCCCGCCGATCTCCTTCAGCACCGCCTCGATGCGGGTGCGGTCCTCGTCGATATCAGCGCCGCCGATCTTCATCTTCACGACGTTGTAGCCGCGGTCGAGATAGCCGCGCATCTCGCCACGCAGCATCGAGAGATCCTTGCCGGGATAGTAATAGCCGCCGGCGGCGTAGACGAACACGCGCGGATTGGCTTTGACGCCGTGACGCTCGGCGAGCAGGCGGAACAGCGGCTTGCCGGCGATCTTCGCCACCGCGTCCCACACCGCCATGTCGATGGTGCCGACCGCGACCGAGCGCTCGCCGTGGCCGCCCGGCTTCTCATTGGTCATCATCGCGGCCCAGACCTTGTCGGGGTCGAGATTGTTAGCGGCCGCATCCAGCAGCGACTTCGGATCGGCCTCCAGAATGCGCGAGGCAAAGCGCTCGCGGATCAGGCCGCCCTGCCCGTAGCGGCCATTGGAATTGAAGCCGTAACCGACAACGCGCCTGCCATCGCGCACCACATCGGTGACGACGGCGACCAGGCTCGTCGTCATCCTGGTGAAGTCGATATAGGCGTTGCGGATCGGCRAGGAGATCGGCTTGGTGATCTCGCGGACGTCGACGATGCGGACGGACATGGGATTGGCTCTCGATTTGTTAGCGCGTCATTCCGGGATGGTCCGAAGGACCAGACCCGGAATCTCGAGATTCCGGGTTCGATGCTTCGCATCGCCCCGGAATGACGGCTTCGCCGTCATTTCTTATCCCGAAAATACGGCTCGACCGGGCCATGCACCTTGATGGTCAGCGGGTTGCCGTGGCGGTCCTTGGCGTTGCCGGCGGTGACGCGGACCCAGCCTTCGCTGATGCAGTACTCCTCGACATTGGTCTTCTCGACGCCCTTGAAGCGGATGCCGACGTCGCGCGCCAGGATGTCCGCGTTGTAGTACGGGCTGTTCGGATCGACCGACAGGCGGTCGGGAAATTCGTCGCTCATGATCGTCTCGCTCATAACAGGGTCTCGATTTGCTGCCGCAATCCTTCGGGCCGTGCGGTCGGCGCGTAGCGCGCGATCACCTTGCCGGCGCGGTCCACCAGGAATTTCGTGAAATTCCATTTGATGGAGGCGCCCAGCAGTCCGGATTGCTGGTGTTTCAGATACTCATACAGGGGATGCGCGTGGGCGCCGTTGACGTCGATCTTCTCGAACAGCGGGAAGGTGACGTCGTAATGGGTCGAGCAGAATTCCTGGATCTCGCTCGCCTGCCCCGGCTCCTGCGCGCCGAACTGGTTGCAGGGAAAGCCCAGCACCGAGAAGCCGCGCGGCGAGAGATCGCGATAGAGATCCTCCAGGCCGCGATATTGCGGCGTGAAGCCGCATTTGCTCGCGGTGTTGACGATCAGGAGCACCTGCCCCTCGAAGCGGCGCAGGGCGACTTCCTCGCCGAGAAGCGAGTTGGCCTTGAAGTCGTAGATCGCAGACATCGCTAACCCACGGGATCGATCGGCGACGGCGGCACGCCGCCCGCCTCGATCGCTTCGCCGGCGAGCAGACACAGATCCTCGCGGTAACGGCCGGACACGATATGCACGCCGACGGGGGCCTTGCCGACGAGACCGGTCGAGACCACCAGGCCCGGCAGGCCCATGAAGGGAATCGCGATCTGCGGCAATTGCGCCTCCCAGACGCGCTTGAAGGACTCGTCATCCTTGCGGTCGAGATGGTCGGGGAACGGCAGTTCGCCGGACACCGGTGTCAGCACCACCGCATACTTTTCGAAGAACAGCATCCAGTCGCGGGTCAGCGTGGCGCGGCGGGTCAGGGCCTTGGCGTAGTTCGCCTGGTCCATTGGCGTGACCTTGGCGCGGTTGCCGCGCAGGCAGGCCAGCGCGCCGGGATCGCCCTCGCGCTCGGCCATTTCGAGCTGCGCCTCGTAGCCGTCGCCGAGCCAGAGCTTGGTCTGCCACTCGACCGCCTCGCGCATTGGCGGCGTGTTCTCGATGGTCTCGACCGTCCAGCCCGCGCGTTCGAGGCGCTTGCCGGCGTCGGTCACCGCCGCCTTCACCTCCGGCGTGGTCGCAAGGCCGTCCGGGTTGAGGCAGATCGCGGCGCGCTTCGGCCGCGCGGGGCCTTCCAGCGGCGCCGGCACATACCAGGGGTCGCGGATGTCGCGCGCCGACATGGCCGCAAGCGAAATCCTGATGTCGTTGACGGTGCGCGCCAGCGGCCCCGACACCGCCATGATCTGCGGGCCGATCGGGCGTTCCGGCAGCGCCGGATTGAAGGCGGGGATGCGGCCGAGGGTCGGCCGCAGGCCATGCACGCCGCAGGCATAGGCGGGATAGCGGATCGAGCCGGCGATGTCGGTGCCATGGGCGATGTGGCCGATGCCGGCCGCGACCGCCGAGCCGGCGCCGCCGGACGAGCCGCCCGGCGTCAGCGAGGCATCGCGGGGGTTCTTGGTGTCGCCGTGGACCAGGTTGGTGGTGAACCAGCGATAGGAGAAGGCCGGGCAATTGGTGCGGCCGAGCAGGATGGCGCCCGCTTTACGGAAATTGGCGACCACCGGATTGTCCTCGCGCGCGATCAGGTCGCGCTGAAGCTTGAGGCCGTTGGTGGTGGCAAAGCCCTCCTGGTCGACATTGGCCTTGATGGTGACGGGCACCCCGGCCAGCACGCCGGGATCCTCGCCCCGGGCGATGGCGGCATCGACGGCGTCGGCCTGCTTGAGCACATCCTCCGGCCGGTGGTCGATCACCGCATTGAGCTTGGGATTGACCGCATCGAGCCGGGCAAGGCCGGCCTTGGCCGCCTCCCTGGCGGATACCTTCCGGGACTTGACGAGGGTGGCGAGGTCGGCGGCCGACAGGCGCCAGAGATCTTGCATGGCTTGCTCCGTATAACCGGCGTCTTTTAGCGCCGGGAACGCGGCAAAGCCATGCAGATTTCGCAGGGAAAATGGGGGATGTCAGTGCCGTCCTGGTCTCACCACAGGCACGCTGCAACCTCTCCCGCTTGCGGGGG
>NZ_JBFULT010000666.1:0-3638 GCF_054049755.1 Bradyrhizobium sp. P5_C11_2 | reverse complement strand
GGTATGGGTCCCGGCCTTCGCCGGGACGACACCTGTGGTTAGGCGCGTGCTCGGCTCACGCCATCGACAACCGATACGCCCGCTTCGCATTCACCCCGAACGCCTTCTCGCGCACCTGCGCACCCAGCTTCGCCAGACACGCCTCCAGCGCGCCCTTGATCTCGCCGTAGCTGCCCGCGAGCAAGCACACCGGCCAGTCGGAGCCGAAGATCAGGCGATCCTCGCCAAAGCAGTTTGCGGCGTGCGCGACGAACGGAAACAGCCGCTCCGCATCCCAATCGTCCCACACCGCTTCGGTGGCGAGGCCCGAGATCTTGCACCAGACATTGCCGCAGGCCGCGAGTGCTTTGATGCGGTCGGCCCATTCGCTGGTTCCGCCATCGGCGATCGGCGGCTTGGCGGCGTGGTCGAGCACGAAGCGCGCCTGCGGGAAGGCCTGCGCCGTCGCGATCGCGGCGGGCAATTCGCGGGCGCGGACCAGGAAATCGTAGGCGAGATCGCGGGCGAATATTGCGGTGAGGCCGCGCTGGACATCCTCGCGCAACAGCCAGTCGGGATCGGCTTCGTCGTGGACCTGATGGCGGATGCCGACCAGCTTTTCGCCGCCGGGGACAGCACGCAGCCGGCCGAGCGTGTCACTGAGCGAACTGTCGGTCAGGTCGACCCAGCCGACCACGCCGACAACGAAGGGATTCGTGCTTGCGATGCGCAGGAACGCCTCGGTCTCCTCCAGCGCGGAGCGGCATTGCACCACGATGCTGGCGTCGACTCCGTTCGCCTCCAAGAGCGGCGCGAGATCGGCGGGAGCGAAGGCACGGCGGATCGGCGCCAGCTCAGGGGCATCCATCCAGGGATAATCGGCGCGCGCCGGGTCCCAGAAATGTTGGTGAGCGTCGATGATCATGCCTTACGCCCCGCCCGGCAGCGGCGCCCGCGCGTCGACGAGTGTTCGCGCACGCAGTTCCTGCCAGAAGGCCGGCGGCACCGCCCTCTCCGACATCGCGATATTGTCTTCGACCTCCATGGCGTTGCGCGCGCCAAGCACGGCGACCGTCACTGCGGGATGCGCCATGCAGAACTGGAGCGCGGCGGCCTTCAGCTCGGTGCCGTGCTTGCGGCAGAGCTGATCGAGCTCGAGCGCCCGCGCAACAAGCGCCGCATCGGCGTCCTGATAGTTGAACTTCGTGTTCGCGTGCGGATTGGCCAGGATGCCGCTGTTGTAGATGCCGCCGAGCAGGATGCCGATGCCTCTCTCGCGGCAGACCGGAAACAGCGCATCCAGCGCGCCCTGGTCGAGCAGCGTGTAGCGGCCGGCGAGCAGGAAGCAATCGACCGGCACGCCTTCCGCGAAGCGGACCAGCATCTCGGACTGGTTCATGCCGGCGCCGATCGCCTTGATCGTGCCGTCGGCGCGCAGGCGCTGCAGCGCGCGGAAGGCGCCGGCAACCGCGTCGTCATAGTGATCGTCCGGATCATGTACGAGCAGGACGTCGACGCGGTCGAGCCCGAGGCGCGCGAGGCTTTCCTCCACCGAGCGCATCACGCCGTCATAAGAGAAATCGAACACCGGCCGCTCGCGCGGCGTGCCCTTGTAATGGTCGTCCTCGGCGGCAGCGCCGTCAGGCGCGCGCAGAAGCCGTCCGACCTTGGTGGAGATGACGTAGGAGTCGCGCGGCTGCTGCCGCAGGAAGCCGCCGAGCCGCCGTTCCGCCAGACCGAAGCCGTAGAGCGGCGCGGTATCGAAGAAGCGGATGCCGGCCGACCAGCCGCGCGCGATCGTCGCTTCCGCGTCGGCACCGCTGACCGGGGTGAACAATCCGCCGAGCGGAGCCGAACCGAGACCGATTGACGTGACGTCGAGGGAGCCGAGCCGCGACCGTTTCATTCCCATGGCCTTCCAGCAGTCTTGCAACAGTCCAATTCATCTCTCCCGCTTGCGGAAACCGCAAGCGGGAGAGGCACGCAGGAGCGCGGGGCTGGCGGCGCTCCTACTTCAACATCTGCGCGACGTTGTCCTTGGTCACGAGATCTAGGCCGGTGTAGACGATCTCCGGCACCTTCTCGCCCTTCTTGATGGCGAGCAGCGTGTCCATCGCCTTCTCGCCCATCTCGAAGGGCCGCTGGCCGACCAGCGCATTGGCATAGCCGTCGCGCAGCAATTCGAGCTGCATCTTCAGCGTATCGGCGACGACCAGCGTGAACTTGCCGGAATCGATGTCCTTCTTATTCCTCGAGGCGAAGGCCTTGAAGCCCTCGGGAGCGAACATCGGCCAGCCGCCAATGGGAACGATGGCGGCGAGATCGGGCGTTGCGGTGCGCATGTCCGTCATCTGCTGGACCGCGAGCGCGGGATCATCGTTGCAGAAGGTCGGCGACCCCGCGACCTCGGTCCATTTCGAGCCCTTCAGCGCTTCGCGGACGCCGTCGACACGCTCGGCGAGATTCTTGGCGCCGGGGCCTCCCGAGACCATGGCGTATTTGCCGCCGTCCGGCCGAAGCTTCAGCAATTCCTTGCCGAGCGCGACGCCGAATTCCTTGTTGTTGGTGCCGATATAGGCGATGCGCTTGGAGCTCGGTGCGTCGGCATCGAAGGTGATGACGGGAATGCCGGCGGCCGTCGCCGCCTCGATCGACTTGGTCATGGCCGCGACGTCGGCGACCGAGATCGCGAGGCCATCGACCTTCTGGGTGACGAAGTCCTGGATGATCTGGGCCTGCGTCGCCGGCTCATGCTCGACCGGACCCTTGTAGACGCACTCGATGTTGCCGAGCTCCTTGGCGCGCTTCAGGCAGCCGTCGCGCGCGAAGTCGAAGAACGGATTGTTCATCGCCTTGGGCACGATCACGAAACGGTAGTTCGCGGCCAATGCCGGCGTCGCCATCATCGCGACGGCCATGCCCGCAAGAAGAAGTCTCCTCATTGCTTTCCTCCACCCTTGTTTGGCGCCTGTCCTCTCAAAATCGTCCGGGAAGCGGACAGGCGGCATCTTGGTTGCCCTCCCGAAACGGCGTCACTTCAGATCATGCGCGAGCGGATGCGATCGACCAGCACGGCGAGGATGATGATCACGCCGACCAGCGTCTGCTGCCAGTAGGAGCTGACCTGCGCCAGAACGAGACCGTTGCGAATCACCTCCAGCAGCACACAGCCGACGATGGCCCCCAATGGACCGCCTATGCCGCCGGCAAGGTTGGCGCCGCCGATGACGGCCGCCGCGATCACGTTGAGCTCGTAGGACGTCGCCATGTTGGCCGGCGCCGATCCCAGCCAGCCGGAGATGATGATGCCTTGGAGGCCTGCCGCGAGCGCGCAGATCACATAGACCTCGATCTTCACCCGCACCACCGGAATGCCGGTGAGCTCGGCCGCCTTCTCGTTGCCGCCGAGCGCGAAGACGTGGCGGCCGAATGAGGTGTGGTGCAGGACCACGGCCATCGTCAGGGCGAGGATCACGAGATAGATGAAGGGCACGGGAACGCCGAGCACGTCACCGGAGGTCGCAGCGTAGAAATAGTCGGCGTCCGGCCCGCCCGGAAAACTGCCGCGGCCGTTGGAGACGACATAGCCGAGCCCGCGCACGATCGAGAGCATGCCGAGCGTGGTCACGAACGGCGACAGGCCGAGCACTGCGATGCAG
>NZ_JBFULT010000665.1:0-3644 GCF_054049755.1 Bradyrhizobium sp. P5_C11_2 | reverse complement strand
GACTACGCCGCAAAATATCTGCTGAGTACGACGCAGGAGATCTGCCCGGGCCGCTTCACACCGGAGGTCACCGCCGCGCTGAAGCAGCAGGCGATGCTGGCGCATCGCGCGATGTCCTGCACCGGCTATTCCCGCTCCGACTTCATCGCCTCGGACAAGGGCCTGGTCTATCTCGAAACCAACACGCTGCCCGGGCTGACCAAGTCCTCGCTCTACCCCAAGGCGCTGAAGGCCGAAGGCATCGCGTTCGTCGACTTCCTGCGCGGCCTGATCGAGCTCGCCGAGCGGCAGGTGCGGAAATAGTTAGGACTGGTTAACGGCGAAACGGCCGAAACCGCCCGATTTGGTGGCCAAAACCGGTAAAATGCCGGACATCGCGGCATAAATGCCTCACAGCGCGAGGCAAAAAGCTTTCCGCGTTAACGAAGTTTACCTTTTGTTTACCAGGAAGGCCGAAGGTTAACGCTGGCGGCGCATATGGCGCTTTGGCTGCCGGCGCGTGAGCTGTTGCGGGTGATCTCACCTCCAGCGAACGCTTTGATGGGGAAAGGCTTCTTCTGCTGAAGACCAGCACCCGGCCCGGCACGTCCGAGACGTCATGTTCGCCAGGGCCCGCGCGATGTTGCGGGCAAACTGTTGACGAGCTCGTGCAATGGATGGTGCAGGAAGCCTCACCCGGTCGCTTTTCAGATCGCTGAGGCCCCAAGCTGACCTGAAGGCGGCCGCTGTTGGAGCGGTCGTGCTTCTGCGCGAGTGGGTGCAGGACAAGCGCCAGGAAAGACTTCACGCCGCGCGCGCTGCCGCCAAGGACAAGATCAAAGCGAAGGCCAAAGCCGTCATCGAACGCGAGCCGCCGTCGCGTGTGGTGGCGATGGTCGAGCGCTATCTGCCGCGCCGGGTCGGGATCAGCATGACCGTGCTGCTGCTGGTCGGAAGCTGCGGCCTGGGCATCGTCAAGGGCGGCCATCTCCAGGATTTCGTCACCGCGGTCGGCGACGCCCGCAATGCGCTGGCCAATTCCGCCGGCTTCCGCATCACCTCCGTCGTGATCAACGGCCGCAAGCAGCTCAGCCAGGACGAGATCCTGGCGATCGGCGGCGTCAGCGGCCGCTCCTCGCTGCTGTTCCTCGACGCCGACGGCGTCCGCGACAAGCTCAAGGCCAATCCCTGGATCGCGGATGCGACCGTGCTGAAGCTCTATCCGGGCCAGCTCATGATCGAGATCACCGAGCGCAAGGCGTTCGCGCTGTGGCAGCAGGCCGGCCGGCTCTCCGTGATCGCCGATGACGGCGCCGTGCTCGAGCCCTACGTGTCCCGCCGCTTCCTGTCGCTGCCGCTCGTGGTCGGCAAGGGCGCCGAGACGCAGGCCCGCGACTTCCTCGCTCTGCTCGCGCGCTATCCGCAGGTGAACGCGGTGACGAAGGCCGCGATCCTCGTCGGCGAGCGGCGCTGGAACCTGAGGCTGAAGGACGGTCTCGACATCCGCCTGCCCGAGCAGGACGTCGGCAACGCGCTGGCGATGCTGTCCAGGCTCGACAAGGACGACAAGCTGTTCTCCCGCGACATCATCGCGGTCGACATGCGGCTGCCCGATCGCCTGGTGGTGCAATTGTCGGACGACGCCGCCAAGGCGCGCGAGGACCAGTTCAAGGACAAGAAGAAAAAGAAGGCCGGGGATTCCGCATGACCGGTCTTGATCGCACCCAGACGCCGAAGACGCGCCCGATGCCGCACAAGCGCGGCGGCCTCGTCGCCTGCCTCGACATCGGCACCAGCAAGATCGCCTGCATGATCGCGCGGCTGCGGCCGTCGGCGCCGAGCGAGGCCCTGCGCGGCCGCACCCATGCGGTGGAACTGATCGGTTACAGCCAGATCCAGTCGCGCGGCATGAAGGCCGGCGCGGTGGTCGATCTCGCCGAATGCGAGCAGGCGGTGCGCCAGGCCGTCGGGCTKGCGGAGAARATGGCCAAGGTGCGGGTCGATTCCGTGCTGCTGTCGGTCTCCGGCGGCCGGCTCTCCGGCCAGCTGGTCGAAGCCGCSGCCGAYATCCGCGGCGGSGCAGTGACSCCCGCCGATGTCAGCCGCGTCACCTCGACCGGCATGCGCCACGCCACCGGCGAGGGCCGCACCGTGCTGCACGCGCTGCCGGTCGGCTACACGCTCGACGGCGTCAAGGGCATCCGCGATCCCCGTGGCATGGTCGCGCACCAGTTCGGCATCGACATGAATGTCGTCACCTGCGACGCCACGGTGGCGCGGAACCTGATGCTGGCGGTGGAACGCTGCCACCTCAACGTCGAAGCCATGGCGGCGAGCCCCTATGTGGCCGGCCTGTCGGTGCTGACCGACGATGAGGCCGATCTGGGCGCCGCCGTCGTCGAGATGGGCGCGGGGACCACCACGATCGCGGTCTATGCCGGCGGCCACTTCGTCCATGCGGGCGGCTTTGCGGTCGGCGGGCAACACATCACGATGGATCTCGCACGCGGACTCTCCGCGACCATTGCCGATGCCGAGCGAATCAAGACGTTATATGGGACCGTCCTCACCGGCGGATCGGACTCGCGTGAGCTGATGTCTGTACCGACGGCCGGTGACGAGCAGGATCTGCCGCAGATCGTCTCCCGCGCCACCATCGCCAACATCGTCAAGCACCGTGCCGAGGAAATCTTCGAAATGGTCCGCGACAGGCTGAAGGATTCGCCCTTTGCGGCAGAGCCCAATGGGCGCGTCGTGCTCTCGGGCGGCGCCTCGCAGCTCACCGGTCTCGTCGAGCTCGGAACGCAAATTCTCGGCCGGCCGGTCCGGGTCGGACGTCCGCTCGGTTTTGGCCGGCTGCCCAACGAGGCGAAGAACGCCGCGTTCGCGGTGCCCGCAGGGCTCCTGGTCTACCCGCAATATGTTCACCACGAACATGTCGAACCGCGGCATACGCGGCAGCAGGTCAAGACAGGGACCGGCGGTTATTTCGGAAAGGTCGGACGATGGCTACGCGAGGGCTTCTGATGAATCTTTTCCGCAATTCCCGACTTTCACCAACTCCCGCGGCCGCCGGCCGGGGCGAACCCACGCGCGCGTGATCGAGAGGCAGCAACCATGACCATCAGCATCAACGTTCCTGATATTCACGAATTGAAGCCGCGGATCACCGTGTTCGGCGTCGGCGGCGCCGGCGGCAATGCCGTCAACAACATGATCACGGCCGGCCTCCAGGGCGTCGACTTCGTGGTCGCCAACACCGACGCGCAGGCGCTGACGATGTCGAAGGCACAGCGCATCGTGCAGATGGGCACGGCGGTCACGCAAGGCCTGGGCGCAGGCTCGCAGCCGAACGTCGGCGCAGCCGCCGCGGAAGAGGTGATCGACGAGCTGCGCGACCATCTCTCGGGCGCCAACATGGTGTTCGTCACCGCCGGCATGGGCGGCGGCACCGGCACGGGTGCTGCTCCCGTCATCGCCAGGACCGCGCGCGACATGGGCATCCTCACCGTCGGCGTCGTGACCAAGCCGTTCCACTTCGAGGGCGGCCGCCGCATGCGCACCGCCGAAGCCGGCATCAACGAGCTGCACAAGGTCGTCGATACCCTGCTGATCATCCCGAACCAGAACCTGTTCCGGGTCGCCAACGAGAAGACCACCTTCGC
>NZ_JBFULT010000664.1:0-3686 GCF_054049755.1 Bradyrhizobium sp. P5_C11_2 | reverse complement strand
GTCCATCGCGGTCAGCATCTCGCGGCCTGCGGCGGCCGCGCGATGCGCGGCGTCGGCCGCCTCCAGCGGCGCGCCGAACAGCGCGAGAAAGCCGTCGCCGAGGAACTTGTTCACGATGCCGCCGTGGCGGTCGAGGATGTCGACCAGCACCGCGAAGGCGCCGTCGAGGCGGTCGACGACCTCCTGCGGCGTGCGCGACTGCGCGCCGGCGGTGAAACCGCGGAAGTCGACGAACATCACCGCGACGCGACGGACGTCGCCGGCGGCGCTCGTCCCCTCCGCCATAAGCCGCTCCACCACCTGCGGCGAGACATGYTGGCCGAACAGGTTGGTCACCCGGTCGCGCGCGCTGGCCGCCGCGATGCTCGCGGCAAATTGTCGCCGCAGCCGCGCGCCGACGGAGCCAGCGAGCACGCCGCAGATCAGGATGATGGTGCTGCGCACGGCGTGGAAGTAGATCAGGGGTTCGCCGGTGTCGCTGGCCGAATTGTAAAACAGCGCGACGGCCAGGAGTTCGGCTGCGGCCACAAATCCCGTGAAGGTGGACAGCCAGAAATCGAGCCGCAGCGTCGAAAGAATGATGAAGATGAAATAGGCCAGCGGCAACACGAAACCGAGCGCGGGCCCAGCGCCCATGCTGCGAATCTGCAGGATCAGGATGATCGTCGGCAGCGACGTTTCGATTGTTGCGCTGATATAGCGCCTGATCACAGGCACGTCGCGATCGAGCTTGAGGTTTCGCCTGATCTGGCTGTGGACCCAGACCTCGAACAGGATGAAGCCCGCCAAGAGGAGGTATTCGTGGACCAGGCCCTCCGTCCCGCGCCAGACCCGGTTCACGATGGCAGGGTCGATCAGGTAGGTTGCGGTGAGGAACAAGACCATGACGCAGCCCGTGATGATCAGCGCCCTCACCCGCAACAGCTCGGTGCGCAGCACCTCCCGCGTCAGCTCGCGCTCGAAATCCTCTGATAGCGCGGCATGCTGCCGGGTTTTCCTGCTCGCAAAGCTGACCATTTCTCCCCCAGTCATTCCGGGGCACGCAACGCGTGAACCCGGAATCTCGAGATTCCGGGTTCGATGCTAGCGCATCGCCCCGGAACGACATCAGAGGTCAGTCTGCCTCAATCCAGCGTGCGGCGGAAGCGCGTCACGGCGATGGTCATCGCAACCAGCATCAGCGCGGCCAGCGCCAGCGCGTCATAGCGCAAATTCTCCATGGTCGCGCCCTTCAGCATGATGGCGCGGACGATGCGCAAATAATGCGTCAGCGGCAGGCCCTCGCCGACATATTGCGCCCAGGCCGGCATGCCCGCGAAGGGGAACATGAAGCCGGACAGGAGGATACTCGGCAGGAAGAACATCATCGACATCTGCATGGCCTGGAGCTGGTTCTGCACCAAGGTCGAGATCGTGTAGCCGATCGACAGGTTGGTCGTGATGAACAGCGTTGACAGCAGCGCCAGCAGGAACAGATTGCCGAACACGGGCACGCCGAACAGGAATACGCCGATGCTGATAATCAGGAAGGCCTGGACGAACCCGACCAGGACGTAGGGGATGATCTTGCCGAACATCACCTCGACCGGCTTGATCGGCATCGACAACAGGCTCTCCATGGTGCCGCGCTCGACCTCGCGCGTCACCGAGAGCGCGGTGAAGATCAGCATGGTCATGGTGAGGATGGTGCCGACCAGCCCCGGCACGATATTGAGGCTCGAGGCCGCCGCCGGATTGTAGCGGGCATGCGCGCGGATCTCGAACGGCATCTCCGGGGGATCGCCGATGTAGAGGTCGTGCTTGAGCGCGGTCTGCACCACCATGCCGAGCGAGCCGAGCGCCGCGCTTGCAGCGACCGGATCGGTCGCATCGGCCGCGACCAGCAGCGCCGGCTTGTCGCCGCGCCGCACCGCCCGCTCGAAGCCGCGCGGGATCTCGACGCCGAACAGCACCTTGCCGGATTTCAGCAGATTGTCGAAATCGTCGACGTCGTGCACCTCGTAGATGAAGCGGAAATAGGCGGTGTTTTCCAGCGCCTTCAGGATCGAGCGGGCGAGATCCGAGTCCTCCTGGAGCAGCACCGCGCTCGGCAGATTATGCGGCGTGGTGTTGATGGCATAGCCGAACAGCAATAGCTGCATCACGGGCAGCATCACGATCATCGCAAACGACACCCGATCACGCCTGAGCTGGATGAACTCCTTGATCAGCATCGCATAGGAGCGCTTCCAGAAGCCGAAGCGCTCGCGGATGTCGTGTGCGGGGGCCGGATGATCGACGGCGCTCATTGGAAATTGTCCTTGGAGCGGCCCATCAGCTCGATGAAGACGTCTTCGAGCGAGGGATGCGAGCTCTGCCAGTGCAGGCCGCTCTTCTCGCGCCACGGCGCGATGCTGGCTTCGAGCGCGGCAACGTCGCGGCCCGAGACGTGCAGCGAGGTGCCGAACGGCGCCACCATGTCTACGCCGGGCTTGCCGGTGAGCTCGGCGGTGAGCCCGTTCAGATCCTCGCCCGTCACGGTGTAGGTCGTCAGCGCGGATTTCGCGATCACCTCCTCCACCGTGCCGTGCGCCAGCAAATGGCCGTAGGCGATATAGGCGATCTCGTGGCAGCGCTCGGCCTCGTCCATGTAGTGGGTGGACACCAGCACGGTGAGACCGTCGGCGGCGAGCGCGTGAATCTCGTTCCAGAAATCGCGCCGTGCCTTGGGGTCGACGCCGGCGGTCGGTTCGTCCAGCAGCAGCAATTGCGGATTGGGCAGCGTGCAGGCACCTAACGCCAGCCGCTGCTTCCAGCCGCCGGAGAGCTCGCCCGCGAGCTGCTCCTCGCGCCCCGAAAGCCCGAGCCGCTTGATCATCTCGCGCGCGGCGCCGCGTGGATCGCGCAGGCCGTAGAGCCGCGCCACGAATTCGAGATTCTCGCGCACCGACAGGTCCTGGTAGAGACTGAAGCGCTGCGTCATGTAGCCGACCTGGCGCTTGATCTTTTCGGCATCGCGCAAAATGTCGTAGCCGAGACAGGTGCCCTCGCCGCTGTCGGGCGTGAGCAGGCCGCACAGGATGCGGATGGTCGTGGTCTTGCCCGAGCCGTTCGGACCGAGGAAGCCGTAGATCGAGCCGCGCTTCACCTGCATCGACAGATCGTGCACGACCTCGCGGCCGCCGAACGATTTCGTCAGGCCCTTGACGTCGATCGCGATGCCGTTGCCGCCGCTCATCGCTTGTCCGCCACCGGAGTCTTGGGGTTCAGATAGACGTTGATCGGCTGTCCGACGCGCAGCGCGTCCGGCCGCGAGGGCCGCGCCTGGATCAGGTAGACGAGCTTGTTGCGCTCGTCGAGGCTGTAGATCACCGGCGGGGTGTATTCGGCCGAGGTCGCGATGAAGTAGATCTTGGCGGTGAGATCGGCGGCGCAATTGTCGCAGACGACGCGCACGGTGTCGCCGATCGAAAGTTTCGGCAGCTCGGCCTCCGGCACGAAGAAGCGCAGCTTCATGTTGCCGGGCGGCATGATCGAGAGCACCGGCCGCTGCGCCGCCACCATCTCGCCCTCGCGGAAATAGATCTGCTGGATGGTGCCGGCGACCGGCGCAAAACCTTTTCGCCGCGCCATCCGCGTCTCCGACGTTGCCACCCGCGCTTCCGCCACGCGCAAGGCGGACACGGCGGAATCGAGATTGGCCTGCG
>NZ_JBFULT010000663.1:0-3687 GCF_054049755.1 Bradyrhizobium sp. P5_C11_2 | reverse complement strand
CTGGGCGCTGGCGCTCAACCGCACCGACGACTACGCACGTGCGGGCGTGCCGATGCTGCCGGTTGTCGCGGGACGCGCAGCAACAACGCGTCAGATCCTGATCTACAGCGGCCTTCTGGCTGTCGCCTCGGAGCTGCCCTGGGCGATCGGATTTGCGGGTGCGATCTATGGCGTGACCGTTGCGATCTGCGGGATGCTATTCCTCATACTTGCATTCCAGCTCGACAGAAACATTGGGCCTGATCGCCGCCCCGCTCGCAGGCTATTCGCATTTTCCATATTCTACTTGTTCGTGCTGTTCGCGGCGCTCCTGGTCGACCATGACGGAAATTCATCCTCGCTCATGCGTACCTCGCGAGGCGGCCTCGGCATTTTGGTGCATGCCGAGCTCGCGCCGGAGGCCGTCCACACCGCATGGCGCGCCATCAACCTCAGCGAGGTCTAACATGCGATACGGCTTACTGGCTGTCCTCCTGATCGGGGCCATGACACTCGGTGGCTGCACTGAGGGCGTGCTCGATCCGAAAGGGCCAATTGCGCTGGCCGAGCGGCAAATTCTGTTCAACGCACTTGGCATCATGCTGGCGATCGTGATCCCGGTGATCGTTGCGATACTCGGCTTTGCTTTCTGGTTTCGTGCATCGAACGAGCGTGCGCGCTATCGGCCGGATTTCACATATTCCGGACGCCTGGAGTTGCTGGTCTGGTCCATCCCCGCGATGACGGTGCTCCTGGTCGGCGGCGTCGCATGGCTCGGCGCGCACGACCTCGATCCGGGCAAGCCGATTAGCTCAACGGTCACGCCCGTCAACGTCCAGGTCGTCTCACTCGATTGGAAATGGCTGTTCATCTATCCAGAGCAGGGGATCGCGAGCGTCAACAAGCTGGTCGTACCGGTTGGCACGCCGATCAGCTTCGAGCTGACCTCATCGAGCGTCATGAACAGCTTCTTCGTGCCTCAGCTCGGGAGCCAGATCTACACCATGTCCGGTATGGCGACACGCCTCCACCTGCAGGCGGACCATCTCGGAACCTATCCAGGGATATCTGCCATGTTCAGCGGTGACGGCTTTCCCGACATGCGCTTCACGGTCGATGCAGTGTCAGACGACAGATTTGCGCAATGGGTTCGCCAGGCCCGCGAAACCGGTTCGGCGCTCGATAAGCAGGCTTACGCCGACCTGGTGAAGCCGAGCAAGGCGGTCGCGCCGTTCACCTATCGCGCCGTCGTCCCCGATCTATTCAGCAGCATCGTAAACGCTGACATCGGTACGCGGGACTCCTCTCTATCAATTTGTTCAACGTCGCAGAGGGCAGAGCGATGAATCTCCTTGGCAAGCTCGATTGGAACGCGATTCCGCTCCATGAGCCGATCATCATGGGCGCAACGGGCTTCATGGTCCTGGTCGTGGTGGTTGTTCTCGGCTTCGTCACGGCGAAGGGAGCCTGGCTCTATTTGTGGCGCGAATGGCTCACCTCGGTCGACCACAAGCGGATAGGCGCCATGTATTGCATATTGGCGCTCGTCATGATGCTGCGCGGCTTCAGCGACGCAATCATGATCCGCGCGCAGCAGGCGCTCGCAGCCGGCGGTGCACAAGGCTATCTGCCGCCGGAGCATTTCAATCAGATTTTCTCGGCCCACGGCACGATCATGATCTTGTTCATGGCAATGCCGTTCGTGGTGGGGCTCATGAACTTCGCGGTCCCGTTGCAACTTGGTGTTCGCGACGTCGCATTCCCTACGCTCAACTCCGTCAGCTTCTGGCTCACTGCCTCGGGCGCGTTGTTGGTCAACATTTCGCTGGCGGTCGGCGAGTTCTCAAAAGCCACCTGGTGGGGTTATCCGCCCCTGAGCGAAATGCAATATTCGCCCGGCGTCGGCGTCGACTACTATCTTTGGTCGCTGCAAATCTCCGGTATCGGCACCTTGCTGGCGGGCATCAACTTCGTCACGACAATCCTCAAACTGCGCGCGCCCGGGATGAGCTATATGCGCATGCCGGTCTTCTGCTGGACCGCGCTTGCCGCTAACCTGCTCATTGTCGCGGCATTTCCGGTCCTGACCGCGACGCTCGCGATGCTGGCGCTCGATCGCTATCTCGGCTTTCACTTCTTCACGCTCGAAGGCCAGGGCAATCAGATGCTGTACTCCAACCTTTTCTGGGTCTGGGGGCACCCCGAAGTCTACATCCTGATCCTGCCGGCGTTCGGCGTATTCTCGGAAGTGATGGCGACCTTCTCCGGCAAGCCGTTGTTCGGCTATCGCTCGATGGTAGCCGCGACGATGACCATCTGTATCCTCTCCTTCCTGGTCTGGCTGCACCACTTTTTCACAATGGGTGCCAGCGCAAACGTCAACGGCTTCTTCGGCGTCATGAGCATGATCATCGCTTTGCCGACGGGCGCGAAAGTCTTCAACTGGCTGTTCACGATGTACGGCGGCCGGGTTCGCTTCTCGGTGCCGGTGCTGTGGTCGATTGGCTTCATGGTGACTTTCGTCATCGGCGGCATGACCGGCGTGCTCTTGGCGGTGCCTCCGGCCGACTTCCAGCTGCACAACAGCGTGTTCCTGGTCGCCCACTTCCACAACGTCGCCATCGGCGGCGTCGTGTTTGGCGTGATGGCGGGGTACAATTATTGGTTCCCCAAGGCATTCGGGTTCAAGCTCGACGAACGCTGGGGCAAAGCCTCGTTCTGGTGCTGGCTCGTCGGCTTCTATGTCGCCTTCATGCCGCTCTACGTGCTGGGCTTGATGGGCATGACCCGGCGCATGCAACATTACGACAATTTGTCCTGGCAGCCGTGGTTGATAGCGGCGGCCTTCGGCACCGCTATCATCCTGGTCGGCGTCGTTTGCCAGATCGTGCAACTCGTTGTGTCGATCCGCAATCGCGAGGAGCTGCGCGACGTCACCGGTGATCCCTGGAACGGCCGCACGCTCGAATGGGCGACGGCGTCACCGCCGCCGGCATGGAACTTTGCGTTCCAACCCAAGGTCGCAGGACTGGATGCGTTCTGGAGCAGCAAGAACCGCGCGCAAGCGACAAAGGACGCGCCGACGCCGACGCGTAATTACGAGCCCGTCGAAATGCCGAAGAACAGCGCCACCGGCTTCGTTACGGCCTTCTTCGCTGTCGTCATCGGCTTCGCGATGATCTGGCACATCTGGTGGATGGCCAGTGTCGGCGTGTTCGGCGCATTCGTGACGCTGCTTGCCTTCTCATTCCGCCGCCACAACGAAATTGAGGTGCCAGCCGAGGAGGTCGCCCGGTTCGTACGATCCCACCAGGCAGGAGTTGCAGCATGAATATCGCCGTCGCAATTGACCAGATTCCGCAAGACGAACTGCCAAGTGCGAGTGAGGCGGGACCTGCTCCAAAGAGGATCGTGGTCGCCTATGGCTTCTGGATCTTCCTGCTGAGTGACATCATCATGTTTGCCGCGCTGTTCGCGAGCTACGCGGTCCTCGTGCGTTCCACAGCCGGCGGGCCGACCGGCGTCCAGTTGTTCAATCAGACTACGGTCGCGATTGAAACCGCTTGCCTTCTCGTTTCGAGCTACACCTGCGGACTGATGTCCTTGGCGATCAATTCGCGCCGCTACCTCAGGACCTATTTAGGGGCTCTAATCACTTTCGCACTCGGAGCCACGTTTCTCAGTCTCGAGATTCGCGAATTCCTGGGC
>NZ_JBFULT010000662.1:0-3688 GCF_054049755.1 Bradyrhizobium sp. P5_C11_2 | reverse complement strand
CATTCGACGTTCTCGATCTTGGCGATGATGCCGACCTTGGCAAGCTGGGCCGCGAGGATCTCGCCGCCCTGCCGCGCGTAGGACRGCGGCGGCAGCTTCAGCGACAGCTCGAGCGGCGTGGTGACGCCGGCCTCGGCGAGGAGCTTCTTGGCCTTCTCCGGATCGTAGGGGTTGATGCCGGTGGTGTCGACGTAGCCGAGCGCGCCCGGCACGTAGAAGCTGCCGATCGGCGTGCCAAACCCGTCCACCGCGCCGTCGATCATGGCCTTGCGATCGATCGCGGCGAGGATGGCGCGGCGCACGCGGACGTCATCGAGCGGCTTCTTGCGCTCGTTGATGGCGACGATGGTCTTGGCGCGGGAGCCGCCGACCAGCACGGTGAAGCGCGGATCGGCCTTGAACTGCGCGATGGTGCGCTGGGCCGCGACGCGCGGAAACGCGTCGACGTCGCCCGACAGCAGCGCCGCGGTCTGCGCGGACGGATCGGAGATGAAGCGGATCGTCACCTTCGAGAGCTTGATCGCGGCGGCGTTGCGGTAGTCGGCCCATTTGGTCAGGGTCATCGAGGAGCCCTTGGCCCAGGCGCCGAGCTGGTAGGGTCCGGTCCCGACCGGCTGCGTGACATTGGTGGCAGCGCTCTTCGGCTCGACGATCGAGGCGCTCGCCTGGCCCATCAGGAACGGCAGGTTCGGCTGGGAATTTTTCAGGGTGATCACGACCGTGTCGGCGTCGGGCGCGGCAACGGACTCGAAGCTCTGGAACAGGCTCTTGTCCTTGTTGGTGCTGGTGGGCACCCCGTTACGCTCGAACGAGAACTTCACCGCGGCGGAGTCGAACGGCTCGCCATTGTGGAATTTGACGCCCTTGCGCAGCTTGAAGGTGTAGGTTTTCAGATCGGGCGATGCGGTCCAGCTCTCGGCCAGCAGGGGCGAGGTGGAGCCGTCCTCGTTGATCTTGGTCAGCGTCTCATAGATGTTGTAGAGCGTGACCTCGGCGATCGCCGCGGCGGCCGCGTTGGTGGGATCGAGCCCCGGCGGCTCCAGCGCCATCGCCATGACGACGCTGTCCTTCTTGCCTTGTGCCAGCACCGGCAGAGGCGCCGCGGCGAACGCGGCGACGAGTGCGACGATGGATAGTGTCCTGAACATGCGTARCTCCCCTGCCTTCTCTAGTCCCAGTCTACGCCAATCCTGTCCGCGAGACTAACCCTCCGCGGCCGCCGGGGRCAACGCCATCACGGCCTCCGCCTTGTGGCAGGCGGCGAGATGCGCCTCGCCCACCTTGCGTAACGCAGGCGGAGCCTCGCGGCAATGCTGGTCGGCGAGCGCGCAACGCGAGACGTAGGGACATCCGGTCGCGGCCGCCGATTGCGAGGCAATCGCCTGGGCTCCGCGCCGGCGCCGGCCTCCGCCGGCACGCGCACGCGGCACGGCGTCCAGCAGCGCGCGCGTATAGGGATGGGCGCAGCGCTCGAACAGGTCCTCCGGCCGCCCCTGCTCGACGATCCGGCCGAGATACATCACCGCGACCTCGTCGCAGAGATAGTCGACGACGGCAAGGTCATGGCTGATCAGGACATAACTCAGGCCGAACTGCTCCTGGAGATCCTGCATCAGGTTCAGCACCTGGGCCTGCACGGAGACGTCGAGCGCCGAGACCGGCTCGTCGGCGACGATCAGCTTCGGCTGGGTGATCAGGGCGCGCGCGATCGCGATGCGCTGGCGCTGGCCGCCGGAAAATTCGTGCGGATATTTGTCCATGTCGGCATCGCGCAAGCCGACCTGGCGCAGCACCGCGGCGACGCGTTCCCGGAACGTGGTGCGAACAGCGCCGTCCAGCACGGTCAAAGGTTCGGCGACGATGCGGGCGATGGTCTGGCGCGGATCGAGCGAGCCGTAGGGGTCCTGGAACACCATCTGGAAATCGCGGCGCGCGCGGCGCAGCTCATCGGCCGGGAGGCGGTTGAGGTCGCGGCCGAGCAGCGCGACCTGCCCCGATGCCGGCCGCTCCAGCGCCATCACCACCCGCGCGAAGGTGGACTTGCCCGAGCCGGACTCGCCGACGATGCCGAGGCTCTTGCCGGCCTGGACCTGCACGCTGACGCCGTTGAGCGCGCGCACCTGCCCGGGCGGACGGAACAGGCTTTCCCGCGGCAGCGTGTAGCGCTGCTCGAGATCCTTCACGTCGAGAAGAGGCGCGGTGCTCATGCGGACAGCGCTCCGACGTTCTCGGCCATGGAGACATCGGTGCGCACGCAGCGCACGACATGACCGGGACCGACGTCGACCATCGGCGGCAGTGCGGCACGGCACTGATCGATCACGAGCGGACATCGTTCGGAGAAGGTGCAGCCGGCCGGAAGATCCGCGAGCTCCGGCACGGTGCCCGAGATTGTCTTCAGCCGCGTCCCCTTGCGCGCGCCGAGCTTCGGCCGGGCGCGGAACAGGCCCTGTGTGTAGGGATGTCCCATCCGCCGGAACACCTCGTCGGTCGGGCCGCTCTCGACGACGGCGCCGCCATACATCACCATCATGCGCTGGACGTTCTCGGCGATGACGCCGAGATCATGCGAGATCAAGATCATCGACATGCCCCGCTCCTCGACGAGATCGGCGATGAGGTCGAGGATCTGGCCCTGGATGGTGACGTCGAGCGCGGTGGTCGGCTCGTCCGCGATCAACAAATCGGGCTCGCAGGCAAGCGCCATCGCGATCGTGACGCGCTGGCGCTGACCGCCGGAGAACTGGTGCGGATAGGCATCGATGCGCCGTGCCGGGTCGGGCAATCCGACGCGATCGAGCAAGGCGATCGCCTCCG
This sequence comes from Bradyrhizobium sp. P5_C11_2, assembly GCF_054049755.1. Lineage (NCBI taxonomy): Bacteria > Pseudomonadati > Pseudomonadota > Alphaproteobacteria > Hyphomicrobiales > Nitrobacteraceae > Bradyrhizobium > Bradyrhizobium sp. P5_C11_2. The sequence continues at coordinate 871 of NZ_JBFULT010000662.1, read as the reverse complement.
TGCGCGCCTGCGCCGCCGAATAGTTCTTGTGACGCCGCAACGGCTCGGCGACCTGATGGCCGATCGTGTGCATCGGATTGAGCGCGGTCATCGGCTCCTGGAAGATCATGCTGATGCGGTTGCCGCGCAAGCGGCAATACTCCGCGTCCGGCAGCCTGGCGAGCTCGCGGCCCTCGAGCCGGATGCTGCCGGTGACGACCGCGCTGTCCGGCAACAGCCCCATCAGCGAGAGCGCCGTGACCGACTTGCCGCAGCCGGATTCGCCGACGAGCCCCAGCGTCTCGCCGCGCTTCAAGGCGAAGCTGACGCCGCGCACGGCCTGTGCCGGTCCCCGGCTGGTGTTGAGGCGGACGCCGAGATTGTCGACCTCGATCAGCGGCATATTGGAGCGCTCAGCCATCGTCATCGCTCCCGGGCCAGTCGTGGATCGAGGAGATCGCGCAATCCGTCGCCAAGGAGATTGAGGCCGAGCACCGCGATGGCGATCGCAGCGCCCGGATAGACCGCGAGCATCGGCGACTGGAACAGCATGCTCTGCGCGTCGTTCAGCATCCGCCCCCAGGACGGTTGCGGCGGCTGCGTGCCGAGCCCGAGATAGGACAAGGCGGCTTCGGCGAGGATGGCGAGCGCGAACTGGATCGTGACCTGCACGATCAGGRTCGACAGGATGTTGGGCAGCACGTGCTCGATGGTGATGCGAAACTTGCCCTTCCCCGAGGCGCGCGCAGCCAGCACGAATTCGCGCGCCCAGATCGCGTTGGCCGAGCCGCGCGTCAGCCGGGTCAGCGTCGGGACCTGGAAAATGCCGATCGCGACGATCGAGGTCACCATGCCCGGGCCCACGACCGCGGCCAGCATGATGGCGGAGAGC
>NZ_JBFULT010000661.1:0-3698 GCF_054049755.1 Bradyrhizobium sp. P5_C11_2 | reverse complement strand
CGTCTGGCCAGGTCGCACTCGCCGCGATCACCCGCACACGGCTTTGATCCGTAGTGGCGTGTTCCTCCTGTTCCAGTGCTCACAGGAGCCATGTTTCCCGCTAGAATGGGTCCATGAAACAAGCTGATTCCTCGGCCAATCACACCCGCCGCACCTTGCTGAAATCTGCGTTCGGCGCAGCCGCCCTGCTCGCTTTCCCGACGCACGTCTTGGCCGCGCCGCCGGGCTTCGACGAATGGCGCGAAGGCTTTCGCGCGCGGGCAATGGCAAAGGGCATTTCGGCAGCGACATGGCAGCGCGCGATGGCGCGCGTCGAGCCCGACATGAGCGTGTTCAAGCAAATGCGCAACCAGCCGGAATTCCACGAGCAGCTCTGGCAGTACATCAACCGCCGCGTCTCCGACTGGCGTATCATCAACGGCAAGATCGCGCTCAAGAACAACGAGGCCTTGCTCGCGCGCATCGAGCGCGACTTTGGCGTCGAGCGCGGCACGCTGCTGGCGCTGTGGGGCGTGGAGTCCGCCTACGGCGATCCGCTCGTCCAACAGAACCACATGACACCGGTGTTTCCCTCGCTCGCCGCGCTCGCCTGGAACGAGCCGCGGCGGAAAGCCTATTGGGAAACCGAGCTGATCAACGCGCTGCGCATCGTCGACAAGGGCTGGAGCACCCCGGAGCAGATGCAGGGATCCTGGGCCGGTGCGATGGGCCATTCGCAATGGATGCCCGAGGTCTGGCTCAATGTCGGCATCGACTATGACGGCGACGGCAAGGTCTCGCCGTTCGGCAAGCCCGACGACGCGCTGGGATCGACGGCGAAATATCTCGTCAACCGCGGCAAATGGCACCGCGGCGAGCATTGGGGCTACGAGGTACGCGCATCAGGCGATATGAGCGGGAGCCGCACATACGCCGCCTGGGCATCGGCCGGTGTCACCCGTGCCGACGGCCAGCCGTTTCCGCAACCGAATGCATCGGCGCAGATATGGACGCCGGTTGCGGGCGGACCGACCTTCCTGCTCGGACCGAATTTCAACGCCGTGAAGAGCTACAATCCCTCGATGAACTATGCGCTGGCGATCTGCCATCTCGGCGACCGCTGCCTCGGCGCGCCGCCCTTCATCCAGCCCTTCCCCGGCTCCGAGCGCGCGCTGACGCTCGCCGAGGTGCAGGAGATGCAGACGCGGCTGACCAAGGCAGGCTTCGACACCGGCGGCACCGACGGCCGCGTCGGCAACGACACCATGAAGGCGATCAAGGATTTTCAGCAGAAGGCAGGCATCACGCCCGCGGATGGCTATGGCGGGCTGAAGGTGCTGGCGAAGCTGCGGCAGGGGTCGTAAGTGTGCTCTCTCCCCTCGTCATTCCGGGGCGCGCGAAGCGCGAACCCGGAATCCATCGTGCAGCAAGCGACGCAGAAAAATGGATTCCGGGCTCGCGCCAAGTGGCGCGCCCCGGAATGACACTGTGGGTGACGCGCCCCTGCCTCAGTGCCGGTACTGCGGCTCCTCGGCATCGAGCTGTCTACGGATCGCGGCAAGATGCAGCCGCGCGGATTCGGAATCGCCCTCGCGCATCTGCTTGTAGGTGGCGGCCGCAATCGCGGAATCGACCGGCCGCACCGTTCGTCCGGTCGACATCGCCAGCACCTGCACCTCGGCAGCGCGTTCGAGGTAGTAGAGATCGTCCCAGGCTTCCGCGATGGTCGGCGCCAGCACCATCACGCCGTGATGCTTCATGAAGACGATGTCGGCATCGCCGACGGCGGATGCGATCCGCGCGCCTTCGCTGTTGTCGAGCGCGAGGCCGTTATAGTCGCGATCGACCGCCGTGCGGCCGTAGAACTTCAGCGCGGTCTGCCCCGCCCAGATCAGGGGATCGCCCTCGGTCATCGACAGCGCCGTGGCATAGGGCATGTGGGTGTGGAAGGCGACCTTCGCGCGCGGCAGGCGCTTGTGCATCTCGGCGTGGATGTAGAACGCGGTCGCCTCGGGCACGCCCTCGCCGTCGAGCACATTGCCGTGGAAGTCGCAGATCAGCAGCTTTGACGCGGTGAGCTCGCGGAAGGCGTAGCCGTAGGGGTTGACGAGGAAGAGATCGTCATGGCCCGGCACCACGGTCGAGAAATGGTTGCAGATGCCCTCCTCAAAACCGTTGCGGGCCGCCATGCGGAAGCAGGCGGCAAGATCCTCGCGCGCGGCGCGGATCGCATCGGTGGCGAGGTCCGGCCGGTTCGAACGGAACGGCGCCGGCAAGGATGAGGAAGCGTTAAGACTGTGCGCCATGGCGAAGGAAACCTCTGTCGGTCGGAAGCTCCTCGCGTTGTACAGGGGCGGCGCCTGCGCGTCAGCCCCTGCGGGCGCCACCCTGCCCTTCGCAGCCCGCGCGGCGGCTTATTGCTTGAGCATGATCCTTTCGGAAAACCGCTGCACACTTTTTCCGGATCATGCTCTATTGCCGCCGCGCCACGCCGCCGGCGTTCATGCCGCCATCGATCACGAGCTCGCTGCCGGTGACGTAGCGCGAGGCGTCGGAGGCCAGATACAGCACGCCGCTGGCGATCTCCGCAGCCTGCCCGGCGCGGCCGAGCGGCGTGACAACCCTGGCGCGCTCGTCGGGATCGATCGGCGCATTGCCCTGGTTGCCGGTCGCGCCCGTCGGGATCTTGCCCCAGATCGGCGTGTCGATGATGCCGGGATGCACCGAGTTGACGCGGATGCCGTCGCCGGCCGCCGCACACTCCATCGCGATCGATTTCGCGAACAGGCGCACACCGCCCTTGGTCGCCGAATAGGCCGACAGCCCCGGCGAGCCGCGCAGGCCCGCGAGCGAGGACATCATGACGATCGAGCCGCCACCGGTCTTGCGCATCAAGGGCAGGCAGTGCTTCACGGAGAGAAACACGCCGTCGAGATTGATCGCGTTCTGCTTGCGCCAGTCGCCAAGCGTCATGTCGACGATCGAGGGCACGGCAATGCCGATCCCGGCATTGGAGACCATGATGTCGAGCCGGCCGTATCGCTTCGCGATCTCGGCTGCGATCTCGATCCAGCGTTCCTCGCTGGTGACGTCCTGCTCGAGGAAGATCGCCTTGCCGCCGGCCTCGGTGATGCGCCTCGCGAGCTCGGGCCCGCGCAGCTCGTCGATATCGGTTGCAATGACGGTGGCGCCCTCGCGCGCGAACAGCTCGACGATCGCCTCGCCGATGCCGGAGGCGCCGCCCGTCACCAGCGCGACCTTGCCCTCAACCTGCCCTGCCATGTTCACTCCCTTTTTTGTTGTTTGGGGCCGTTGTTATCTAATCACGGATGGCCCCTGGTCCGGTAGCGCGACGTCGATGACGCGGAACTGCACGCGTTCGGCGCCCTGGTAGCGGTCAACCGACAACGATCCCGCGACATGCACTTGCTGGCCGCGATTGGCGAGCAGCGCATTGCCGAGTTTTTGTCCGACCGAACGGAACGCGATGCCGTTGACGATGGCGCCGTCGCCCGACTTGAAGCGCAGCCGCAGATGCGCCTGGCCGACCTCGTCGGCATAGACGAGCTGATGCGCCGGCAGCGCCAGCACGACGTCCGGATTGCCGCTGCCGAAGGGACCTGCGCGGTTGAGCGTGGCCGCAAGCTCCGTCGTCACCGCGCGCGCTGAGACCGCACCGTCGATGTAGAGCTCGTCGACGTGGCGCGCCTCCGCGACGT
>NZ_JBFULT010000660.1:0-3701 GCF_054049755.1 Bradyrhizobium sp. P5_C11_2 | reverse complement strand
GGGCTGGTAAGCCCGGCTTCGCGGCGGAGCTAATGTTGCCTGATCCGCGCCAAAGGTTTTGCAAAATTTCGGCCACGTTGCAGTGCGGCATAATGAAAGTCGTGCCATGCCGCCGCGGTGCTTTCGCACGCGATTGAGTTAGGTTAGAGAGGGCTTAGATTTCTCTGACCCGGAATTCCCATGGCCGCACCCAAGAAAGCCGCCGCAAGCACTCCACAGGACAAGACCAACGGCGGTTCGCCCCCGGAATTCACCAAGGAACAGGAGCTCAAGGCGCTCCGCGACATGCTCCTGATCCGGCGGTTCGAGGAAAAAGCCGGCCAGCTCTACGGCATGGGCGCGATCGGCGGCTTCTGCCACCTCTATATCGGCCAGGAGGCCGTGGTGGTCGGCATGCAGATGGCCCTGAAGCAGGGCGATCAGGTCATCACCGGCTATCGCGATCACGGCCACATGCTCGCCACCGGCATGGAGGCCAACGGCGTCATGGCCGAGCTCACCGRCCGCCGCGGCGGCTATTCCAAGGGCAAGGGCGGCTCCATGCACATGTTCAGCAAGGAGAAGCACTTTTACGGCGGCCACGGCATCGTCGGCGCGCAGGTCTCGCTCGGCACCGGGCTGGCTTTCGCCAACAGCTATCGTGGTAACGACAATGTCAGCGTCACCTATTTCGGCGACGGTGCGGCCAACCAGGGCCAGGTCTATGAGAGCTTCAACATGGCCGAGCTGTGGAAGCTGCCGGTGATCTACGTCATCGAGAACAACCGCTACGCCATGGGCACCTCGGTGTCGCGCGCCTCGGCGCAGCAGGATTTCTCCAAGCGCGGCGCCTCGTTCAACATTCCCGGCCAGCAGGTCGACGGCATGGACGTCCGCGCCGTGAAGGCCGCCGGCGACGAGGCTGCCGCCTGGTGCCGCGCCGGCAAGGGCCCCTTCATCCTGGAGATGCAGACCTACCGTTATCGCGGCCACTCGATGTCCGACCCCGCAAAGTACAGAACGCGCGAGGAGGTCGAAAAAGTCCGCCACGACCAGGACCCGATCGAGCAGGTGCGCAACCGCCTGCTCGCGGCCAAGGTCAGCGAGCAGGACCTGAAGGCGATCGACGCCGAGGTGCGTGACATCGTCAATGCCTCCGCCGACTTTGCCCAGCATGATCCCGAGCCGGATGCCGCCGAGCTCTGGACCGACATTTACCGCTGAACGCGCGCAAGCTTTCTTTTGGAGCCGATATGCCAATTCAAGTGCTGATGCCCGCGTTGTCACCCACGATGGAGAAGGGCAACCTCGCCAAGTGGCTGAAAAAAGAGGGTGAGACGATCAAGTCTGGCGACGTCATCGCCGAGATCGAGACCGACAAGGCGACCATGGAGGTCGAGGCGACCRACGAGGGCACGCTCGGCAAGATCCTGATCCCCGAGGGGACCGCCGACGTTGCCGTCAACACGCCGATCGCGACGATTCTCGCCGACGGCGAGAGCGCCGCCGATCTCGCCAAGGCGCCGGCACCTGCCCCGCAGAAGGCCGCGGAGCCCGCAGCCGCGGCCGCCGCGAAGGCCGAGGCACCCGCGCCCAGGGCTGCGCCCGCGCCGCAGGCTGTCGCCGAGCCAGATCCGGAAGTGCCTGCCGGCACCGAGATGGTGACGCAGACCATCCGCGAAGCCCTGCGCGACGCCATGGCCGAAGAGATGCGCCGCGACGCCGACGTCTTCGTGATGGGCGAGGAGGTCGCGGAATATCAGGGCGCCTACAAGGTGACGCAAGGGTTGTTGCAGGAATTCGGCGCCAAGCGCGTGATCGACACCCCGATCACCGAGCACGGCTTTGCCGGAATCGGCGTCGGCGCCGCGATGACCGGGCTGAAGCCGGTCGTCGAGTTCATGACCTTCAACTTCGCCATGCAGGCGATCGACCAGATCATCAACTCCGCCGCCAAGACGCTCTACATGTCGGGCGGCCAGATGGGCTGCTCGATCGTGTTCCGCGGGCCGAACGGCGCCGCCGCGCGCGTTGCCGCCCAGCACAGCCAGGACTACTCGTCCTGGTATTCGAACGTTCCGGGTCTCAAGGTCGTCGCGCCGTTCTCGGCCGCCGATTACAAGGGCCTGCTCAAGGCCGCGATCCGCGATCCCAATCCGGTGATCTTCCTCGAGAACGAAGTGCTCTACGGCCATACCGGCGAGGTGCCGAAGCTCGACGATTTCGTGATCCCGATCGGCAAGGCGCGCATCGTGCGCTCCGGCAGCCACGTCACCATCATCTCCTGGTCGAACGGCATGACCTACGCGCTGAAGGCCGCCGACGAGCTCGCCAAGGACGGCATCGAGGCCGAGGTGATCGACCTGCGCACGCTGCGGCCGATGGACACCGAGACCATCGTCAACTCGGTCAAGAAGACCGGCCGTGCCGTCACGGTGGAAGAGGGCTGGGCGCAGAGCGGCGTCGGCGCCGAGATCGCCGCGCGCATCATGGAGAACGCCTTCGACTATCTGGATGCGCCGGTTGCCCGCGTCTCCGGCAAGGACGTGCCGATGCCCTATGCCGCGAACCTGGAGAAGCTCGCGCTTCCCTCGGCGGCTGAAGTGGTCGAGGCCGCCAAAGCCGTCTGCTACAGGTAGACCATGGCGGGCCCGAAGGAGCAGCCACTGCCGCCCGACGTCATCGCCCGCGAGGACGCGGTCGAGATCCTGCGCGTTTTCGTGCTGGACGGCGGGCTGTCGATGGCGTTCCAGCGCGCCTTCGAGGAGCCCGACATGTGGGGCCTGCTGCTCGTCGACCTCGCCCGCCACGCCGCGCGTGCCTATGCGCGCGAAAGCGAATACACCGAGGAGGACGCCCTGAACCGGATCCTGGAGATGTTTCAGGCGGAGATCGAGCGGCCGACCGATATCGGCACCACGACGCCGCGATCGCAGAAGGGACATTGACCGTGGCGATCGAATCCCATCACTTCGATTTCATGCTGGAGGCGATCCGCGAGGCGGAGGCCTCGATCGCGCAGGGCGGCTTGCCGATCGGCGCGGTGCTGACGCGCGACAACAAGATCATCGCCCGCGGCCACAACAACCGCGTGCAGGAGAACAACGTGATCCTGCACGGCGAGATGAGCTGCCTGCGCGAGGCCGGCGTGATCTCGTTCCACGACACCGTCATGTACACCACGCTGTCGCCATGCTCGATGTGCGCCGGCGCGCTCGGTCTGTTCAAGGTGAAGCTGGTGGTGATCGGGGAATCCGTCACCTTCCCGGGCTCCAAGGACATCCTCGACAAGTTCAACATCCCCTGGATCGACCTTGCCGACGACCGCTCCATCACCATGATGAAGACTTGGCGTTCCAATCCTGCCAATGAGCGCCTTTGGCAGGGCGACATCGGCAACTAAAACCTGGTCTGTTCGTCTTCGCCCCGAGGACGACGTTTTGAGAAGTTCTTCGTGAGGTCAGCATGCCCATCAACATCCTGATGCCCGCTCTCTCGCCAACGATGGAGAAGGGCAACCTCGCCAAGTGGCTGAAGAAGGAAGGCGACAAGGTCAAATCCGGCGACGTCATCGCCGAGATCGAGACCGACAAGGCGACCATGGAGGTCGAGGCCATCGACGAGGGCACGATCGCCAAGATCCTGGTGCCCGAGGGCACGCAGGACGTCCCGGTCAACGAYGTGATCGCGGTGCTCGCCGGCGAGGGCGAGGACGTCAAGGC
>NZ_JBFULT010000659.1:0-3714 GCF_054049755.1 Bradyrhizobium sp. P5_C11_2 | reverse complement strand
GAGCCGGAATGGGCCGGGCTGCGCTTGAGCTTTGCCGCCCCTTCGAGATGCCGGCGCAACAGCGCGGCTGCGGCCTCGTGCTGGCCGGCTTCGAGCTGATCGAGGATGGCGAGATGCTCGCGGCAGTTCACGATCACCCGCTCATGGCCGAAGGTCCAGTCGTAATTGCCGAAGCGCCGCAGCCGGTTCTGCTGCTGAACGGCGACCAGCAGATAGCGGTTGCCTGATGCGGCCGCGAGGCCCTCGTGAAAGGCCGCGTTCATCTCGTAGAGTGCGATGCTTGCCGTGTCGCTCCACGGCATCGCCAGCATCTCCTGATGACGGCGGCGCATGTCGGCGGCCCACGCCGGATCGAGCCGAAAGCCGGGCTCGAGCAGCCCGGCCGGTTCGATCAGCAGGCGGTAGCGGTAACTTTCGTCGCGCGCCTGGGCATCGGCGATGGTCGGCTGGAAGCGCCAGCCGTGGCCCGGCTTGCGCTGGACGGCGGCGACCTCGGCCAGCCTGGTGAGGACGCGCTGCACGACCGGCCGCGTCGCATCGTAGCGCTGCATCAGGTCGCGTTCGGAAACCTCGTCCGCCAGCCGGCCGGCGCGGCGGTCGCGCGCGATCGCAAGGAACAGCCGGTCGGTCTCGTCGGGACTCGGCTTCGGCGGCGTCTTGTGCGGGGCGGGGGCGGTGTCTGCGACGAAATAGCCGCGGCTGGCGCCGGCGTGCACCAGCTTGCGTCGTGCCAGGAGCTTCAGCGCGGCGCGGACCGGCGTGCGCGAAACCTGGAGGCGCTCGGCGAGCGCGACTTCGGCAAGCCGCGTGCCCGGCGCAAGCCGCTCGCTCCGGATCAGTTCCAGGATCCCGGCGGACAATTCGCGCTGGAGACGGCTTGGAGAGGCTTTTCCCCGGCTTGAAGTTTTTTGTTTCATGTCATCACGAAGTACATTAGCCTCTTCCGGAAAGCAAAAGGAACTTGGTGCCCATGGTCGAACCCTTCCCCCTGATCGAAATCTCCGGTCCTCCTCGCGAGCGTGGACGTCAGTACGGGCAGAAGGCGGCAGGCCGCATCAAGAAGGGGACCACCCATTACTTCGCGCAGCTGAAGGAGCTTTCGCTCGACGCGAAGGGCGTGGCCGCGCTGGTGCGGGATTATCTGCCCGTCATCGAGGCGTTCGAGCCGAGCTATATCGAGGAGATGCGCGGCATTGCCGAAGGCGCCGACGTTCCGTTCGAGGATGTCGTCCTGCTCAACGCCCGCACCGAGATCCTCAAGCTTGCCAATCCAAAGATCCGCGCGCGCCTGAAGACGCCCGATGAGCCCGATGGCTGCACCGGCGTCGTTGCGCTGCCGACGGCGACCAGTAACGGTCGTCTGATCCACGCCCAGAACTGGGACTGGAAGCGCGAATGCGCAGAAACAGCGGTGGTGCTGAAGGTGCGACGCGACGATGGTCCGGATCTCATGACCTTCACCGAGGCCGGCGCGCTCGGCCGCTGCGGCTTCAATGCCGTCGGCATCGCGATCACCGCGAACTATCTCCAAAGTGACCGTGACTATCGCCAGGTCGGCGTGCCGCTGGCGCTGATCCGCCGCAAGGTGCTGGAGCAGGAGCATCTCGCGCTGGCGATGCGCGCCGTCTACTGCACCAAGAAATCCGCGGCCAACAACATGATCGTCAGCCATCGCGAGGGCGTGGCGATCGATTTCGAATGTGCGCCGGATGAGACGTTTCAGGTGCATCCGCARAACGGCCTGCTGGTGCACGCCAATCACTTCGTGAGCCCGGTTGCGCTCGGCAAGCTCAAGGACGCCGGCATCCAGGATACGCCTGACAGTCTCTACCGCGACATCCGCGTCCGCGATCTGCTCCAGCCGCATATCGGCAGCATCAGCTTCGACACGGTCAAGAGCGCGCTGTTCGACGAGTTCGCCTATCCCTGGTCGGTCTGCCGCCCGCCGCGCCGCAATCTCAGCAACAATCTCAGCGCCACCGTGGCGATGATTCTGATGGAGCCGGCGAGCGGGTTGATGGAAGTGGCGCCGCTGCCGGCGCTCAATCGCGAGTTCACCAGCTACCGGCTCGAGATTGACGAGATCGGGCGGGCGGCGTTCGAGCGGTCGGCCGCGGCGGGGGCGTCATGATGCGCCGGCGTCGGCCATCGCCGGCATGGGCGGTCGGTCTGGCCGCGCTGGCCCTGTTGGCCATGCTCGGGAAGGCCGGCGCCGAAACATTGCTGAGGACGCGGCTCAACGCCGATATCCGCTCGACCGATCCCGGCACCAATCGCGACGCCAACACGGATGCGGTGATCGCGCATGTCGTGGAAGGGCTGGTCGCCTTCCGTGACGATACCTCGATCGGCCCGATGCTGGCCGAGAGCTGGACCGTTGCGAACGACGGCAAGACCTATGCGTTTCATCTGCGGCAGGGCATCAAGTTCCATAACGGCGCCACCATGACCGCGGACGACGTGGTCTGGTCCCTGAAGCGTTGGCTCGACCCGGCGACGCAGTGGCGCTGCCTGTCCGAGTTCAGTGCCACCGGCATCGCGCGGATCGAAAGGATCGAAGCGCCCGATCAGCAGACCGTCGCCGTCACGCTCGATCAGCCGACCGCCTTGTTCCTCCCGACACTGGCGCGGCCCGATTGCGGCCAGACCGCGATCATCCACCGGGAGTCCGTCGGGCCGGACGGCAAATGGATCACCCCGATCGGCACCGGTCCGTTCAAGCTCGCCGAGTGGAAGCGGGGACAGTATGTCGATATCGTCCGCTTCGACGGTTATGTCTCGCGCAGCGAGCCGCGCACCGGCTACACCGGCGCCAAGAGCGTCATGGTCGATCGCGTGCGCTTCAACGTGATCCCGGACAGTTCGGCGGCGAAGGCGGGGCTGCTCAGCGGCTCGCTCGACGTCATCATGAGCCTGTCGATCCCCGATCTCGAGGAGCTCAAATCGCGCACCGACGTGCAGCTCAGCATCACGCCTGCGCTCGGCCTCACCGGCATCCTGTTCCAGACCAGGGATCCGCTGCTGAAGGATGTGCGTATTCGCCGCGCCATCGCGCTGTCCATCGATACCGAGCAAATCGTCGATGCGGTGATGCAGGGCACGGCGCGTCCCAACAATTCGGCGCTGCCGCTTGGCAGCCCGTTCTACAGCGAGGCGCAGTCGCACGGTTACGCGCAGAACATCGCGGAGGCCAGGAAGCTGCTGCTGGAGGCCGGCTATCGCGGCCAGCCGATCAAGATGATCACCAACAAGCGCTACAGCTACGTGTTCGACGCCTCGGTGCTGGTGCAGGCGATGGCGCAGACCGTCGGAATCAATATCGAGCTCGAGGTCATGGACTGGGCGGCCCAGCTCGACCGTTACAACCGCGGCGACTACCAGTCGATGGCCTTTACCTATTCGGCGCGGCTCGATCCCTCCTTGAGCTTCGAGATGCTGACCGGGCCGAAGGCGACGCAGCCGCGCAAGGTCTGGGACAATCCGGAGGCGCAGGACATGCTGCGCCGGTCGATGATGATCGACGACACGGCCAAGCGGCAGGCGCTGTTCGACGAGATGCACAAGCGCTTCATCGCCGACGTGCCGATTATCGTGCTGTTCAACGGCGCCGAGCTGACGGCGCTGCGCAAGAGCATCAAGGGCTATGCCGGTTGGCTCTACCCGCAGCCGCGGTTCTGGGGCGTCTCGATCGAGTAGGGCGGCGCCATGTTGGGT
>NZ_JBFULT010000658.1:0-3718 GCF_054049755.1 Bradyrhizobium sp. P5_C11_2 | reverse complement strand
CATCAAAGACGCGCAGYCGGGTCGCCGTCATAATTCCGCAATCCTGAGGCAACGAACCTTTCCGCGGTTTCCGGCTTTCCTTGGGATGAGACCGCCACAGTGGGATCTGGGTCATGACGGAAAATACGCAGCGCGATGCCGCTCGGCGCAATCACCTCCTGGAAGCCGCGCTCGAGGAGATGGTCAAGTTCGAACGCAAGGAAAACGAGTTCCGCAAGAAGGACCGCGAGGAGCGCGCCGCCGAGCTCCGCCTTCCTCTCCACGAGATCAAGGTGCATTAGGCTGCTGGGCGCGACCGGACGGGCTTGCCCGCCGGGTGGTCTTCCCAACTAGGTATCTAAATACCTATTTGACAGATGTTGTCATCGGCCGCGAGGCCGAAACCGCCGCCTCAATTCTACTGTGCATGGGGTTGTTTTCGATATTTTTCGAAAACGGCCTGACGGCGACGGCGCCTGCTGGCGCGGATCCGGGCTCAGGACCCCGTCGCCGTTGTCCGCCGCGCCGTTGTTTGGCGCGCCTTGGCTGTCGCGATCGTCGGACCGGTCTAGAACAGAACCAGCAATGCGATGCCGATCACCAGCACCACGAACCCAGCCGCCGTCGCGGCGGCGAATGACCGCTCTACGTTATCCATGATGCCACCCCGTAGCCGGCGCGCCACGTTTCCCCCATGGCTTCGCCGAGCGGACGGAATCTGGCCGACGGGTGTGTCGCTAATTGTGCAATCGGATGTCCAAATTGGGACCGGTGCGGGGCCAGTCTGCGGCCTCTCAGGCGCGACTTTCGCGCGCGACGTCAGGCGCCTGTAAGCCGACTCTCGTAATATGCTCTTGCCCGGTGGACCAACACCGGGCCTCCATACCCAGTCGACGACCCCGCTCCGCCCCGAGCGGGGTTTTCTGTTTGCGGGCACGGACGGCGATGGAGCCGGCCCGGATCCGATCCGCCGGCTGTCAGGCTGCCGTAAGCTGAGCCGGTTACGGTCATCTCGCTATGGTGTTGCAGCCCAGCACCTCAGCCTCCAATAACCTCTCGCCCCGCTTGGCTCTCCCCAGGCGGGGCTTTTTTTCGTCTCTGCAATCCGGTCAGCCGGTCCCCTCCTCCCGCGTCAGCCGCAGCGCGAACGCGCGGATCGCGGGCGCCGCGAGCAGCACGACCGGCAGCATCGCCGCCCATGCGACATCCAGTGCTGAACGAACAGCATCGCGCTTTGCGCGGGAAAGCTGGCGATCCCCGCCGCGATCAGCGAGGTCAGGCCGGACTGGATGACGCCGAAGACGAAATGACTGTAGCGGCGGGGAATGCCGAGCATGATGCGCCCATGTTGCTGCCGTCGTCAGGCAAGCAAGGCATGTGCCGTGGATCGCACCGAGACCGGTTCGAGGCCTCCGCTTCGGACTCCTGTCGCGCGCGTTAGCGCGACGAATTCGCCAGCGGTCTGCGTCCCTTCGCCTCCGCGCGATCAGGCCGGCACGACAACCCCTCGAACCGCCAGAAGGTCACGACGCTGGTCCGGCCGCACTGCTCGCAGGGGAGCTTCTCGTCGCCGAGCATGTAGCGTCCGCGTCTGAACGCAACCGAAGAAGYGGGGTGCCGGCAATACGGACAGACCAGCGGGAAATTCCGTGCGCTCCAGCGCAACAGAAGATGTCTCAGCCAGTTCACGCGTTCCTCTTCTCCGACATCGCGTCCGTGCCGCCCTTCAACGCCAGAAGAGCATAGATGCACCGCACGCAAAAGTGGAAAAGAGCCGCAGGAACCCGGCCTGCTGACAGCTGGCGGTTCCGGTTCCACAGGGGCTGCGCCAGCGTCCGATCCGGGGTCTCGCCGGTCCCACTCGCCGCGATGGAGAATCGCGATTTCAGCGACCAACGCGCCGAATCGTTCCGTGGTTCTCCGACCAAGAACAGAGTTCCTGGGCATTGATCCGGGTTGCAGATGCCACGCAGCCATCAGCAAAACGCCGCCGCGACGGCGGCTCCCACATACGTCGCAGCGTCCGCTGGCGCGCGCCTTTCGGTATCCGATTTCGTTTGTTTCGGGCCGCGCGCGTTTTCGCGATTTCCGTGAATTATCCAAGACTTACCGGAAGATTTCACTTGTCGTCGGAATATTATGACGCCCAACATGTTTGCGGTCATGGAAAGTGAATCGTGGAGGTGACCATGAATCACAGGGGCATCGACTTCACCGTTGCCAAGACGGCGATTCCGGGCGTCTGGCAGTGGCAATTCCGCATCGGCGACCAGATCAAGACCGGCAAGACCGAGACGAAGATTGATCTGTTGGCGATCCGGCGGGTGCAGCTGCGCATCGATCGGGAGCTGAAGGCCATCGCACGCAAGACGGCCTGAACCGGCGGCTTTGAGAGCGCGCGCTCCTCCGCCCCAGCGGGCTTGGGCTTGCAGGAAGCCTGCGGCGTCGATGGCGGGTATTCCGTAGACGCCCGGAATTGATCTGCGTGCGGTTTGGGATTGAATTAAGCACGTTATGGCCTTGGGGACCTGGCCATCACGCGATCGGTGCCAATCATGCCGCATTACTTCTTTCGAATCCGGAACGGCCGCTATTCCGGCTGTGCGGATCAGGCGACGGAGTTTGCCGATCGCAATTCGGCCTGGAAGGAGATGACCAGCGTCTGCGCCGACATGGCCGCAGGCATCTCCCGCAAGCTCCAGGAAAATTCGGAGTGGCACATGGAGCTGCTCGACGAAGCCAAGGAACCGGTATTCCGGATCCGCATCGTCGCCGAATCTTTCGAATAGGCGGCACCGGTTCTAGTCGGCGCTGGGCAGCCGCCGCATGGTGAATTCGATTTCGCCGCCGGGCAATTCGCGCCAGTCCTCGACTTCGCTCATGTAACCGGCCTTGGGATAGCGCGCGAAGAAGGCCTGCGCTCTCGCTCGCGCCGCCGCGCGCGGCAAGGTGAAGGTCTCGCGCAGATAGCCGTCGCCGGCTTGATCGGTCGCCTTGCCGCCCGCCTTGCGCCGGCGGGCCATCCGCTCGGCGAGATCCTGCGGCCGATCGACGATGCCTCTCCTCGCCAACGCCTCGCCTCCTCTACGCAACACTCTTTCGGGAATGTAGGAAGCGGGGCGGGCGAAGTGGAGTCCCCGATCGGAGGCGCAAGCCGCCTCCGACCGGCATACGGTCAGTTGGCGGCCGTGCCGGCCTTGGTCTTCTTGGGCGCGCTGGTTGCGGCCGATGCCTTCGGCGCGGGCTGCTTCGGCGGATCGGAGCGCATGCCGCCCCAGGGATCGTTGGACGCCTTGGAGTCCGGAATCTTCTTCAGCGTTTCCTTGTAGGCCCTCTCGCGCTCGGCCTCGGCGGCCTTCTCCTCCGGGGTCTTGCTCGGGCCGTCCTGCAGCAAATTGAGATTGGGCATTTGCGCATAGGCCGGTCCCGCCAGCACGGCCAGCACCACGGCCGCCATACGGAAAAGCTTCATCATCCACTCCTTGATCATCCATGGAAGGGCGGATCACCCCGCGCCTTGTCATCCTTGTCACGTCCCGGTCACGACCTGGGGGTCGCTCGGGGCCGCATGGGCCCGCTAAAGYCGGTCAGATCTGCACGATTTCGGCGCGTTCAGCCAGTCGTCCCAGATCGGGCCGCATTTGGTGCATCCGTTCAGCGCGAGGCCCAGCGCGGCCAGACAAAAGACCAGGACACATCGACGCAACATCGTCCACCCCATTCCCAAGCGCGGCATCAT
>NZ_JBFULT010000657.1:0-3741 GCF_054049755.1 Bradyrhizobium sp. P5_C11_2 | reverse complement strand
CTCCTATATCGCCCGGCTCGGCACCGTGCCGCTCGCCGCCATCGCGCTGGTGTTTCCGTTCGCGATGCTGACGCAGATGATGAGTGCGGGCGCGATGGGCGGCGGGGTCTCGTCCGCGATCAGCCGCGCGCTCGGCGCGGGCCATCGCGACCGTGCGGCGACGCTGGCGCTGCATGCCGGCATCATCGGCCTCTCCGGCGGACTGTTGTTCACGGTGATGATGCTCGCTTTCGGCCGCTCGCTCTTCACGCTGCTCGGCGGCCGCGAGCGCGTGCTCGAGGAGGCCTCCGGCTATTCCCAGGTGCTGTTCTCCGGCGCGATCGCGATCTGGCTCGTCAACACGCTGGCCTCGGTGATCCGCGGCACCGGCGACATGCGCCTGCCCTCGATGACGCTGATCGGGGCGAGCCTGGTGCAGGTCGCGCTCGGCGGCACGCTGGGGCTCGGCCTGTTCGGCGTGCCGCAATTCGGCATGCGCGGGGTCGCTGCCGGCCAGTTGATCGCCTTCAGCTGCGCCGCGATCTTCTTCCTCTGGTATCTGCTGTCCGGCCGCAGCCGGCTGCCGCTGAATGTCCGCGCGTTTCATTTCGAGCGCGCGATGTTCTTCGACATTCTCAAGGTCGGCGCGGTCGCCTGCCTGTCGCCGCTCCAGACCGTGCTCACGATCCTGATCTTCACAAAAATCCTGGCGACCTTCGGCACCGAGATGCTGGCCGGCTATGGCATCGGCTCGCGGCTGGAATTCTTGCTGATCCCGATCACTTTCGCGTTCGGCATCGCCTCGGTGCCGATGGTCGGCATGGCGATCGGCGCGGGACAGTTGAAGCGCGCGCGACGTGTCGCCTGGACCGCGGCTGCGGCCTCCGGGATCACCGTCGGCCTGATCGGCCTCGTCGTCGCACTCGATCCGTCGCTGTGGGTGTCGCTCTTCACTGGCGATCCCGGCGTCACCGCCGCCGCACACAGCTATTTCCACTGGGCCGGCCCAGCCTTCGTGTTCTTCGGCATCGGCGTGTCGCTGTATTTCTCCTCGCAAGGCGCGGCGCGCGTCGGCGGCCCCGTGCTCGCCTCCACCGCGCGGCTTCTGATCGTCGCGATCGGCGGCGTTGGCCTCGTCGTGGCGCAGGCGCCGGCCTGGACGCTGTTCGCGCTGATCGGCGGCGCGATGGTCGCGTTCGGGCTCTTGACCGCGGCCTCGGTCGCCCTGGTGCGCTGGGGCAAATGAGCGCAGGCAAATAAGCGCGGGAATGTGATTCCATCGGACGTTGCACTATCCTGACGGGCTGCTATGGAGGCGCTCCATTTCGGGGCTGTCTCCATGACATTCAGATTCGCTGCTTTTCCTCTCCTCCTGGCTGCGCTCCTCGGTGCGACAGCCGCCCATGCGCAGAGCACTGACGCAAGCGGGACCTGGCTGACCCAGGCGGGCGATGCACGGGTGAAGATCAGCAAGTGCGGCGGCGGCATCTGTGGCGTCATCGTCTGGCTGCGCGAGCCCCACGACACCGCGACCGGCCAGCCCGCGACCGACAGCAAGAACCCCAATCCCGCGCTGGCCAGGCGCCCGATGCTCGGATTGCCGCTGTTCAGCGGCATGCAGCCCGCCGGCCCGAACAAATGGTCCGGCCAGATCTACAATGCCGACGACGGCAGCACCTATGCGAGCAGCGTCACCGTCACGGGCGCCGACGCGCTGCGGGTCGAAGGCTGCGTCGGCGCGCTCTGCGGCGGCGAGACCTGGACGCGGGCCGGACGCTAACTCGCCAGCATCGCCTTCAACGCCGTCGCCGCCGAGGCGTAACCGCCCCGCGCGCCGTCGATGAAGTGCACGTGATCGCTGCGCAGCGCCGAGGGCGTGAAGCATGTCATCATCGCCGCGTCCTGCTGGTAGAGGCCGTAGCGCACGATGCCGTCGCGCGCCGCCGCCGCAAGGCGATCGCTCAGCGCGCGCGCGAGCTCCGGCGTGCAGTCCAGGATCATGCGCAGGCTGTCGTCATATTTTCGGAAGTCGGAATTCTCGACCACCTGCCGCGTGTAGAGCTTCGGCACGAAGCCGCCGACCTTGAGATCGAAGCGCATGATGAGATAGACGAACAGCGTGTAGGCCAGCACGCTGGCGCGACGCGTGAGCAGCGAACCACCGCGCTTGGTGCGAGCTTCATAGTCCAGCCCCTGCGGCGGCCATTTCAGCGGCGGCCCCTGCGACGGCACGGGCCGGCCGGCATCCGGACTGCGCTCGACGAGATGGATGACATCCTCGATCACCTCCCGGAACGCCTCCGCCTCGGCGCCGCGCGCCGGCACCACCAGCACCGACAGGATCGTTCCGCGCGAGGCTGGAATCTCCTCGAACCGGCAGGACAGCCCGGAGAGATCGGGCTGCGTGCCGGCGGGCGCCTCGGTGACTGCGAACTCGCCGCGCTTCATCGCGGCATCGGCCCAGCCGAGCCCGCCGCCGGAGAACATCGCATAGGACAGGTTCGCCGACGGACCGAAGCGCGCGACGCGCACGTCGAGGCCCCGGGAGCGAATGGCACTCACCGGCACCAGCGCGACGCGCATCTTCAGATCGAGATCTTCCCGCACCCAGGTCGCGGTCGCGGCCAGCGCGTCGCGGGCGGAAACGAGATCGCCGGGCGCGACCGCAAAGCTCGCGCCGTCGCCGCCGAACACGAAGGGGAATTCGCGCCCCTCTAGCGCATTCGTCACCGCCGCGATCACCGCGGCTCCCGCCATATTGACCGCCTTGTAGCGCTGCGCCGCGATCGCCTTGGTGGACTCGACGATGTCGGCGACGCCGATGGTCCAATCGTCAGGCAGCGGCGAATACAGCTTGGGATCCATCAGGCTGGTGAAGCCGCGGAAGACGGGAATGCTGCCGTAGAAGGATTCGCCTGATGTCATCGGGGAATGCCGGATGGTTGGGAAGCGTGTCCGAAGCAGATACGTGGCAGGATCGATCCGGGTTCGCGGCGGGCGCGGCCCTCGTAGTCCCGATCATTGGCTGAAATTCAGGCGGACAACAAGGTCACGCCGCGCCGCATTGCCGCAGTTCGTCATTGATCGGCATCAAACAGCCGGCCGCAAAGGGCGCCTAGGATCACCCGATCTGGCGTCGTCGCGAGGGATCATCGCCGTGTCTGACTTCGGCAACAAGGACCGGACGCCTCCGCTGCGCCGGCGAACGGGGCTCGACCCGATCAGCGCGGTGAAGATGCCGGAACAACTGACCTCGGCCGTCGATGCCTGGGCCGAAGCGCGCCATCTGTCACGCTCTGATGCGATCTGCAGGCTGGTCGAGCTCGGCCTGAGGATCGCGCCCGCGGCGCCTGCAGCATCGGCGCACACCACCGCGTCGGAGGCGGCCAGGATCGAAGAGCTGGCGGTGCACGAGATCGACAGCCTGCTCGATCCCGCGTTGCCGCCGGACGAACGCGAGCGCCGCATTCGTCGCCTCACCGAGGGACCGCCGGAATTTTCACACGAACGGATTGATCTGCCGAAGCACGAGACGTGAGCGATGCACGCTAGTGCAGCTTCTCGTCCTGACGCTTGCGCAGCGAGGGCGCCGGCACATCGTGGCAACCCACGAGCCGTACGAATTGCTGCGGATACATTTCATGGCCGTGACCGCCGGAATTTTGATGTGTCATCGGCGGGCAAAGAGAGTCGTCCGGCTTCGCGCGGGATTGCTCGGTCCGGCCCTGATGTGAAGCGGTCATGTTCGACGCGGTCATGCAC
>NZ_JBFULT010000656.1:0-3751 GCF_054049755.1 Bradyrhizobium sp. P5_C11_2 | reverse complement strand
GTCCTGTCCCTCGACCAGGCGGAACGAGACCTTGGCCGAGGCATGCGACGGGATCACCGTCTTGGACCCCTCGCCGATATAGCCGCCCCAGATGCCGTTRACGTCGCAGGTTGGACGCGTCGAGGCCTRCTCGATCAGGAGCCGGCCCTTCTCGCCGGCCGGGATCGACAGCCCGATCGGCTCGAGGAACGTCTTGGGCGTGAAGTCGAGCTTCTTCCACTGCGCCAGGATGTCCGCCGGCGTATCCTTCACGCCGTCATAGAAGCCGGGAATGGTGATGCGGTTGTCGTCGTCGAACAGGCTGCCCAGAATTTTGGTCAACACCCGGATCGGGTTCATCGCGCTGCCGCCGAACACGCCGGAATGCAGGTCGCGATTGGCGGCGGTGATCTTCACCTCTTCATAGAGCAGGCCGCGCAGCGACGTCGTGATCGCCGGCGTGTTGCGGTCCCACATCCCGGTGTCGCAGACCAGTACATAGTCGGCCTTGAACTCGTCCTTGTTGGCCTCGATGAAGGGCACGAAATTCTTCGAGCCGACCTCCTCCTCGCCTTCGATCAGGAAGGTGATGTCGATCGGCAGCGAGCCCGTCACTTTCTTCCAGGCGCGGCAGGCCTCGACGAAGGTCATCACCTGCCCCTTGTCGTCCTCGGCGCCGCGCGCGACGATGATCTTGCGGCCGTCGGCATGGTCGGTGACCGCAGGCTCGAACGGCGGACGGTGCCAGAGATCGAGCGGGTCGACCGGCTGGACGTCGTAATGGCCGTAGAACAGCACGTGCGGCCGCCCGCCCGCCTTGGCCTTGCCGACGACGGCGGGATGGCCGGCAGTCGGCCTCACCTCGGTCGCGACACCGAGGCTCGCGATGTCCTTGGCGAGATGCTCGGCCGCAGCCTTGCAATCGGCCGCGAAGGCCGGATCCGCCGAGATCGACTTGATCCGCAACAGCGAGAACAGGCGCTCCAGGCTGTTGTCGAAATCCTTGTCGATGTGGTCGAGCACGGATTGAAGCTGCGCATTGGCCATGGTCGTGTTCCTGACTGTGGATCTCGATATGTCTTCTTAGGACGTGTTGGGTTTTAGCCCTGCCGCGGCGTCGGAGCTAGCCACAACCGGCGGATGCCGGATGTGCCAGGCGAGGCAACCGGCGAGGACGGCCGTGGCGATGAGATTATTGCCCCAGGCCTGGATCTCGTTGGGTAACCACGGCAGCGCCAGCAGCATGAGGATGCCGGCCGCACCCAGGGCAAGCCAGGTTCCCAGGCGCACATTCGCCCGCTCGTCGAAGGCGGCGCGATGCATCAGCACCGTCATCGGGAAGAACAGCCACATGAAGTAGTATTGCCGCGCCAGGGGCGAGGCCACCGTCATCAGGCAGAACAGGATGCCGAGCTCCTCGGCATCCGAGCGCGCCGTTCGCCGCGATTGCCGTGGCATCACCGCGACGAAGCCGAGCCCGAGCAACGCCGACACCGCGAGCACGATCCAGTTCGCCGTCCGGTAATCGACGTCGATGACATTCATCGTGCGCGGCGGCTTGTTGGGATCCTCCTGATTGTAGTTGATCGGCCGGACCAGGCGGTGCGTGACGGCAATGAGGGACTGGTTGACCCACGACCAGTTCTGCTCGTCGCGCTGGCCAAAGCCCTTTTCCGAGCTCGAGCCGACCATGCCCTGGTACCAGGTCTTGAGCTCGGCCGCGTTGCGCTCGAAGCCGCGAATTGGCGCCGGCACGACATAGAGAAGGATGCCGGTGAAGGCGACCGTCGCGACGACGGCCGCCCATTTCCGCCGCCAGACCAGATAAGGCAGCACCGCGATCGGAAACACCTTGATGGCGGTGGCGAGCGCGAACATGAAGCCCGCGAGCCAGGAGCGCCCACGCTGCAACAACCAGAAGCCCCAGAGCATCATCGCCAGCAGCACGAGGTTCGGCTGGCCGAGGTCGAACATGTCGAACACGAAGGTCACGGTGACGATGGCCGGCAGCGCTTCGAGCCACGGGCCGGGCCTGCGGCCCGATCCCGTCATGGCATTGGAGAATATGCCCGTGTACCACCATGCCGCCACGTTCAGGATCGACAGCACGATATAGAGCGGGATCTTGCCGAACCAGCTCGGGATCGCCAGCAGGATCGCCGGCAGCGGTGGATAGATGAATTCGAAATACTCGCCGATCTTGTCGGGATAGAGCGACCCGCCGTGGAGGACCTGCTGTCCGGCCCAGTACCACAGCCCATAATCCTTGGTCTTGCCGTGGCCGAAGATCTCGGGAACGAGCACGTCGGCGGTCAGGAGGACGCAGCAGAACAGGAAGAGCAGATCGAGCGGCGCGCGCAGCGACAAGGCTCTGTGCGGGCCGAGTTTGTCTGATAGATTCGGTGGTGTCACATTATGTCCCGTGGGCAACAAATAGCACGTAGCAGACCGACGGACGCTTGGAGAGTCCCCCTCTCCTGAATTTGTGGTGTTCGGCCTCGCCCGGCGTGCTGGGCAATCGCATCTACGTTCTTCGAGTGCAAGTAGGGCGTGGATGGCCGGGACATAGTCGAGCGGAAGCGACGCCGTCCTTCGGACGGCTATGCCCGGCCATGACGCTGTGGAGGCTTGAGTGCCTCAAACGCGGCTTCTCTGCCTACCGACGCAGCAATCCGCCGAGCGCGCCGCGGACCAGCGTGCGGCCGATCGAGCCGCCGATCTGACCACCGACCGATTTGCCGATATTGGCCGCCATCCCGCCGATCACCTGATTGGTGACCGATCGCGTCACGTCGCGCGCAATGACCTGGCCGGCCGACAAGCGGCCGCGCTTGACATTGGTGCCGAAGATGGTGCCGACGATCGAGCCGATCTGGCCGAGGATGCCGCCACCTCCGCCGGCCGCGCCGGCATCGGCAGTCGCAGCCGTGCCGGCAATGCGCTTCTGGATCATCTCGTAGGCGGACTCTTCATCGACGGCGGTGTCGTATTTGCCCTTCACCGGGCTCGCATCCATGATCGCCTTGCGCTCTTCCGGCGTGATCGGCCCGATCCGGGCCGAGGGCGGACGGATCATCACCCGCTCGACCATCGCCGGTGTGCCGTTGCCTTCGAGGAAGGACACCAGCGCCTCGCCCTTGCCGAGCTCCATGATCACCTTGGTGGTGTCGAGCTTCGGGTTGGGCCGGARGGTCTGGGCTGCGGCCGCGACCGCCTTCTGGTCGCGCGGGGTGAAGGCGCGCAGCGCGTGCTGCACCCGATTGCCCAATTGCCCGAGCACGCGGTCGGGCACGTCGATGGGGTTCTGCGTCACGAAATAGACGCCGACGCCCTTGGAGCGGATCAGGCGCACCACCTGCTCGATCTTGTCCATCAGCGCCTTCGGCGCGTCGTTGAACAGCAGATGCGCCTCATCGAAGAAGAACACCAGCTTCGGCTTGGGCGGATCGCCGGCCTCGGGCAGTTCTTCGAACAATTCCGACAGCATCCACAGCAGGAATGTCGCGTAAAGCCGTGGGCTCTGCATCAGCTTGTCGGCGACGAGGATGTTGACCATGCCGCGGCCGTCGCGGTCGGTCCTCATGAAGTCCTTCAGCGTCAGCGCCGGCTCACCGAAGAATTTGGTGCCGCCCTGGTTCTCCAATACGAGGAGCTGGCGCTGGATGGTGCCGACGGTGGCCTTGGTGACGTTGCCGAACCCCTGGGCGGCTTTCCGGATGTCGGCAAGCGGATCAGCGGCCGCGTCCGGCCCCTTCTTGCCGCTGTCGGGCAC
>NZ_JBFULT010000655.1:0-3751 GCF_054049755.1 Bradyrhizobium sp. P5_C11_2 | reverse complement strand
GGTCATGGTTGGCTGGCGCCGTACCTTGCACAACGAAAAACACCCGGCGGTTTCCCGCCGGGTGTTCGTTCACGTGGACTTCGACAGATCTTACCAGTTGCGCTGAGCGCGGAGGATCATGGCGATCGAGTCCTGATCCTTCAGCTCGTAGGCCGCGGTCGGCTTGGCGGTCACGACGTTCGGGGTGACGCCAACCGTACCGGAGTACTTCTGGTCGAGGTGGGTCCAGGACAGGTCAGCCGAGAACGTCAGGTTCTTGACCGGGGTCCAGCGGGTGACGATACCGAGCTGGCCGATCGCGAAGTTCGGGTTACACGAGGTAACACCAGCCAGGCCACCGAACACGCCGCCAGCACCACCGGCGCCGCAGAGGGTGGTCTTGGCCAGCGTGCCGAACTGGGCCTGAGCGTAGGCACCGTAGAGCGCGGAGTTCCAGTAGGGATCCCAGTTGTGGGTGTAAGCACCGCGGAAGCCCCAGGTCTTGACGGTTTCCTGCTGGCTGCCGGTCACGAACACCGTGTCAGGAGCACTGGCGAAGCCGATGCTCTGGTAGGCAACGCCCGAGCTACCGTACAGCGCGTAGGAGCTGCCCGAGAGGTTCTGGAAGTTGTAGCGAGTCGCACCGTCGGTGTAGACGCCCTGGATGTTGATCGTGTCACCCGCGCCGGTCGGGATGTTCTTGATCGACAGAGCGAGCTGAACCGCCCAACCCCACTTGTCGTCGGGGTGGCCAGTCGGCTCGGTCGCGCCGTAATAGCCAACGTGGTTGTCATGCGCAGCCACCGACGCCTGGAACAGGCCCCAAGCCTGGTCGACACGCACCATACCGACGAGGTTCGGCGAACGCGAGCCGCCGATGGCGTTGGTGCCGTACGAGCCGCCGATCATGCCAGCCGCGGTCGCGCCGGTCATGTTGATGTTGCCAGCCTGATAGTACTGGGTCGCATCTTCAGCCGAGAACGCCGCAGTGATGCCCTGGCCGAAGTCGGCCGTGTACGTGAACTGGGTAACGCCGGTCACGGTGCCGCTGCCGCCGACGAGGTTGTCGGTGATGTTGCCGGGATAGTTGGTCCAGGGCGCGTCGAACTGCGACACGGCCTTACCCATCGTGAAGCCAGCGAACTGGATGAAGGCGTAGTACACGCCGAGTGCACCGGCCGAGGTGTTGCCGTCGGTGCCGTTCACCGAGCCGGAGCCGTTCGAACCGACGAGGCCGGTGCCCGCAGCGTTGAGACCGAGCGAACCGCTGTACTGGGTACCACCCGTGGCCGAACCGGTGCCCGAATAGTTGCCGGTCGTCCAGGTGAAGACGCCGTCGAAGAAGGTGCGGACCACGCCGTACTCGGTCGCGGTGCGGGTGTCGATGTTCAGGTCTTCACGAGCGCGGAAGGTGTAGTAGTTCATCAGGCGGTTGCGAGCACCGGCAACGCCGCCCTGGTTCGGATTGAAGTCCGAGTTGGTATTGAGGTTCGCATCAGCACGCAGATAACCGCCGAGCTTGATGCAGGTGTCGGTGCCCGGGATGTAGTAGAAACCGGCGCCGTACAGCGAGCAGATCTTCACGTATTCGAMCGCCTTGGCCTTCACGGGAAGATCGGCAGCGAACGCCCCGGAGACGGCCATCAGGCCGGCAGCCGAGCCGAGAAAGAGTGTCTTCGTCAACTTCATCAGTAAACCTCCAGGGTCGGTTCAGGGGGCTCGGATCCTCGGTGGAGGCCGCTTTACCCTCTCAATTTCCGCTCAATTCAGATCCGCACTGAAGGTCCGGACCGAAACGACAGTGAGGTGCCCCCCCTCCGTCGTGCTTCACATATAGTTTATAAAAACAATCGCCTCAATTTATTGATTTAGTGAATCGTAAGTTCGGGGGAGGATGTTGCCGAAGAGCAACAGGGGCGGCCATAGCGGCGAATAAGTATCAGATCATAAAAGCAAAAAGCCCTCAGGGGGCATCCCGAGGGCTTTCTTGGAGGTCTCACATCGCTGTCCGTCGACAAGGTCAAGAGCAGCAAAATTGAGTGCGATCAGACGTAATTTAATTAATTGTTTTTTGCAAGCACTAAACAAGCAGACCGTTCCCACGGTGCGACATACCACTATCGTCAATGCGCGATATGCGAGACGCCTCCCCAATATCCCATTAAAAGACTGATCTAAGGGAACGGGGAGGAGCCACATGATCGAGAAGAAACTCGACAGGGCAATTACGGACTTCATCTGGAACGTCGTCGAGATCCACTCTCAGCTGGAGGACATCCACACCAGTTGGGCCGGACTGCTGGGCATTACCGAGCCGCAGTGGCTGATCCTGATGGCGATCACCGAACTGGACGAGGGACGAGGCGTCGCCGGAATCGACGTTGCGAACAAGTTGCGGGTCCATCCGGCCTTCGTGACCAACCAGACCAAGACCCTCGAAAAGGGCGGCTTCCTGTCGCGGAGCCCGGGAGCCGACGACGCGCGCTTCGTCATGATGTCGCTGACGGCAAAGGCGACGGCGGAAATCGAAAAACTGTCCAAGAGAAAGCTCGCCTTGAACTCGACCATGTTCAACGAGCTCGACGAGAAGACCTTGGCTGATCTGAATGCTGCGCTCGCAACCATTGCCAAGAATGCCCGGCTGGCTGCGCGATTGCTGGCTATCGACGTCTCGTGAGACGCCGGTGCCCGGCTGACGCGGCTAAAGCGCGATGAGGTTCTGGTTGAATCGGTGCGGACCCAGAACTCGAATCACCTCTCCCGTAGGGAGAGGTGAACCGCGGACAGTCGACCGAACCTCATTTCATCACGTGCTAGAGGTAGGTTACGGGATCGAGCTGACGGGCCGCTCCAAGCTTGCTGTCGAGCCATTGGAAAACGAAATTGTCCACGGCGATGAAGTTCTCGACCTCGCCCTGAGGGTGCGGGATGCGGTTCGGCACGACGATCGAGCAATCAGCGCCGGCCTGCCGATAGCCGGCTTGCAGCTCGAGTGCTTCTTGTTCCCGGACCATCGACCGACTTCCGACAACCGTGAGCAGCGGACAGGGTATGCGACGCGACGGCAGCAACGACCCCGTCGAGGTCCCGTCATGGACGGCCTGCGCAGCGCCGGTCATCCAGCGAAGCGACGCTCGACGCATGACCGACGTCAACAGGCCACCGTCGCACACGGCGGCAGCTATCCTGCGATCCGCGAGGGCCAGGCGGGACGCATGACTGGCGCCCGCCCCTTCGCCATAGATTGCGATCCGTTGCGGGTCGACATCCGGGCGGGCCTCCAGATAGTCCACCCAGCATTGCAGGATATGCTCCGGCTTGAAGAGGCGACGACCAGACAAATTGCGGGCATCGACGAGCAGGAGTGACATGTTCCGGCAGAGTGCGGCCGGCAACAGCCTGCTCATCATCGAGCCCACCGTCATTTCCTCGTCACTGACGCAGATGACGGCGGGTGCGGAAGGCCGCTCATGACGGCACGCCGGCAGAAACAAGCCGGTCAACGGCCCCTGATCGAAGCCATCAATCTTCACGCGCTCGATCGCTGGACCAGCACCATCCTCGAAGCCCGTCAGGCTGATATCGACCTTGTCTGCGAGGTCGGTACTCTCGAGATCTTCCGGACAAGACAACCTTCTCGCGACCTCAACGGCCGTCAGCGAGCACAGCCACGCTTCCCGCGCAATCAGAACGGAATCATCTTCACGCACGGATTCGGCGAATATCCGGTAGTCGTCTGCAACCCTCAACCAGTCCGAAACCCACAGATGCC
>NZ_JBFULT010000654.1:0-3790 GCF_054049755.1 Bradyrhizobium sp. P5_C11_2 | reverse complement strand
GAGCTGACGTTGCACCGTCTGATCCTTGATCTTGCTGTAGGCGCGCAGCAGCCGGAGGCTGAAGGCGCTATCGAGGAACAGCAGGCTCTCGACTTCGCGCGCCTTGTTGTCGCCGTCGTAGAAGAAGGTGACGGGCACATCGAGCGCGGTAGCGATCTGCTGAAGCCGAGCTGCGCCAACGCGATTGACGCCCTTCTCGTATTTCTGGACCTGCTGGAAGCTGACACCGAGCTTCTCGCCGAGCTCGGCCTGCGAGATCTTCATCTCGACGCGCCGCAGACGAATCCGCTTGCCCAGCTCAATGTCCGGCTTGCCGGCACTGCGCTGCTTCATTCTTTTCGCCGCTGTCTTCATAGTTTTTCTCATCGTTCTTCGGTTGAAAATCCCCCGAAGAGCTGGGTCAGGGGTTCGCCCATATACTCGTCCTTGAATTCATGCGGATGCACGAATTCTTCCTTAAACCACGGGAATCGCGCCGGATTGAAGGCCTCGATCAGCCAGTCAATCATGTGCCGCACGCGCGGAATCCGGCCACTACCGGGATGGTAGGACAGCCAGATATCCAGCGGTCTGTTCAGCTCGACCTCCAGTGGAATCAACTTCCCGCCAAGCGCAATGGCGTAGCTCGGGAATACGCCGATTCCGGCGCCATTCGCGACAGCCCAGTAGTTGGCGCTTGAGACGTTGKTCTTCATGACCAGAAGGTCACGTTCCGAAACGCCCGGGAAGAAGCTCTCGAAGGATTCCTTGGCGGCGAGCTGGTCGGCGAATTGCAGCACCAGGCGGTGCTTGATCAATTCCACCGCGGAGCGCGGCGCGCCATGCTTTGCGATGTATTTCTCGGAAGCCCAGAACATCAGATGCATGCGGCCGAGCCGCACCAGCTTGATGTCGAGCGCGGACGGCCGCGACAGATGGATGGCGACGTCGGCCTCGTGGCGGGAGACGTCGGCCGAGCGCATCGCGCAATGCAGGTCGACCAGGATCTTCGGGTAGGCCTGCTGGAATTCGACCAGCCGCGGGGCGAGCCAGAATGTCCCGAGCCCCTCGGTGATCGCGACCCGGACCTCGCCGGACAGGGCGTTGGCCATCGAATCGCTGGCGCGCAGGACATCGAAGGTCGCCGCTTCCATCCGCTCGACGGCGGAGACGACCAGCGCGCCATCGTCGGTGAGGTGGGTGCCGTGGACGTCACGGGTGAATAGCGTGGTGCCGGTCTGGCGCTCGAAATCGTCGATTCGCCGGCGGACAGCGTTGATCGACAGCGACAGGCGTTCGGCCGCCGAGCGGAAACTGCCGCATCTGACGACTTCCAAAAATATCCGGGCCGCGTCCCAATCGGAGAGGCCGCTGAGATTTGTCTTTGGGCGTTCCTCCAGTGGAACGCCCCTTTCCGCCAAGGAGTGCATACAAGTCCCTTCTGGGCGCTAAACTGGCAGAATCTAGCGCAAACCACAACCACGACGGGTTGGGGATTGGCGAGTTTTGAACGTCATCCTTAGCGTGCTAGAGTGGTATTGGAGTGTGCCGGGGTCTGGGAATCGGGCGAGTTATCGCCTGGAAGAGGGGTACGCGTGCGTTCCGTTGCGAGCCTTGAATTGGCTGCGGGATTGCCGGGTCTGTCTGGACCGGATGGCGGCGCGCGAGATTTCGCGCAGCGTTGCGGACTAGATCATTCGCGTCTCGACAAGCATTTTGCCTTTGACTGCTTCGATCTTCGCCGCTCGCGCCGCGGAGCCACGTTGGTTGGAACCGCGGTTTCAACGCAGAAACAAACTGAAATCGTATTCGAAGGCACGGACTCCTCGTGCTATCCTCGGCTCCGTATGGGGGCCAAGGGGATCGTCACAAGCATTTCTCGCAGGCCGAATTAACGGAAAGAACGCCGGTGTCGCATTCAGACGAACAATTGCAGTCGGTGCTGGAAACGCTCGAGGAGTGCCGCAGGGTTCTCAACGAGGCCAACAGCCGTGAGTCGGCCGAGCTACTGTCCATCGTCATCCTCGACGTGCGGATGAGGCTCAAAGGAAYTGACAGTGCCGATCTCAAGGCACTGTGCGACGAAATGCTGCGGGGCGCTGCCAGCGAACCGCAGCCACCTTCCAAGCAGACGCAGGACCAGCCCCGGCGTCCGCTGCTCCGCGTGGTGAAGTAGCCGCGCCGCCCGACCTCGCGCTCGCGCGAGATTTGTGCGCGTCCCGATGCCGCATCTGTGATTGCAGACGGCATCGGGCGGAGCCTTGGTTTCCAGCGCCTCAGTTGCGCATTCCCCGGTATCGGTTACACCAGAGCCGGTTCGGCTCCGATGCGGCGTGCACTCTCGCGCGCCGCCCCGGAGCATGAGATGGCTCCGACTTCATCATGCAACATGTTTCGATCCCGGCGGCGCTGATTGCCGGCCTCGTCAGCTTCCTCTCTCCCTGCGTCCTGCCCCTGGTCCCGCCCTATCTGATCTATCTGACGGGTGCCACGATCGAGCATGTCGAGAGCGACGAGCCGGCCTCGGCCTCCAAGCGCGCGATCATGATGTCGGCGCTCCTGTTCGTGCTCGGCTTCTCCACGGTGTTCGTGGCACTCGGCGCCAGCGCCTCGCTGATCGGCGGGCTGATCCGTGCCTGGTCGGCGGAGCTGTCGATCCTGGCCGGCATCGTCATCATCGTGATGGGTCTGCACTTCCTGGGACTGACGCGGATCGGCCTGCTGATGCGCGAAGGACGGATGCCGATTCCCAAGCCCGTCGGCCTCTGGGGGGCCTACATCATGGGGCTCGCCTTCGCCTTCGGCTGGACCCCCTGCATCGGCCCGATCCTGGCTGCGATCCTCTCGATCGCGGCAGCCGAAGCCACGATGACGAGGGGCGCAGGGCTGCTTGCGGTCTATTCCGCAGGCCTCGGCATTCCCTTCCTGATCGCCGCCCTGATGATCGAGCAGTTCTCGGCGCTGTTCGCCCGCATGAAGGGCCAACTCGTCAATGTCGAGCGCGCCATGGGCGTGCTGATGGTGATCACCGGCATCGGCTTTCTCACCGGCGCGGTGTCGAATGTGAGCATCTGGTTGCTCGAGACGTTCCCGGCGTTGCAGACGATCGGCTAGAGCGGATAGCGGCTCTCTCGAGCGCTATCTGCTTCCGCCCTCTCCGACGACGACGAATGGCCCCCAGTAGGCGGGATGGGTAGCCTCAGCCGCGGTCGGGTTTTCCAGGAAGGCCAGCATGGCGGCACGCATCGCTCCAGCGC
This sequence comes from Bradyrhizobium sp. P5_C11_2, assembly GCF_054049755.1. Taxonomy (NCBI): domain Bacteria; kingdom Pseudomonadati; phylum Pseudomonadota; class Alphaproteobacteria; order Hyphomicrobiales; family Nitrobacteraceae; genus Bradyrhizobium; species Bradyrhizobium sp. P5_C11_2. The sequence continues at coordinate 554 of NZ_JBFULT010000654.1, read as the reverse complement.
GCCCCAGCTCCGGCTTGTTCTTCAGCAGGTCAAAGGCCGTTGTCGTCAGCCGGGTCGTCGCAGCGGACTCCACCGGCCAATGCGATACCAGCAATGCCCGCGCGCCGGCATACATGAACGAACGAGCAAGCCCCGACAGGGCCTCCGCGCCAGGCTTGTCCCCAGCGATCGTGTTGCATGCCGACAGAACGACCCAATCGGCGTTCAACTTGAGTTGCGCCACCTCGCTGGATGTGAGGAGACCGTCGTCGAGATCCGACGATTCCCCGGGAATCGTGAGGGCAAGGGAAGGTTCGGCCAGACCCTTGACATCTCCGGCGACCAGGCCATGCGTGGCAAAATAGACAATCTTGAACTCCGACAGATTCAATTTCTTGACCAGCGTCTCGCTTGCCTCCTTCCGCAAGTGAATATCGCTCCGTGGAACGTTCAGAGTGCCGGCAATCGTCGTCAGCTCGTCTGCCGTATCGGCCAGGCGCGGCAGAGCCGTGGCCAGCTTTGCGCGATCGACGCCCGCGCCACTCCAGAAGGACGTGTACGGAACAGCCATCGAC
>NZ_JBFULT010000653.1:0-3793 GCF_054049755.1 Bradyrhizobium sp. P5_C11_2 | reverse complement strand
CAGTCGCGTCAACCGGCGCGGTGCCGGTGAATTTCGCGAGGGCGAGGGAGGCCAGAACGAACTCGGCTCCCGGGAGAGCACGGCATAAGCCGTCCGACCACTGCGCAGGGAAGGCCGAGTGATTGGCTACACCTGTATGCTGCTGTGCGGTTTTTCYGCGTGTGCTTTTCGCGCAGCGGACCGCGGGTGCCAGCCGGCACCCGGCCTTCCCTGCGCCCTCTTGGCTTTGAGAGGGTGGAGCGACGAAGCAAAGCTCGGGCGAAATGAGCCGCGAGAATGCGAAGCTGTGTCTGCGATTGAATATGGATGCGAAACGAAATGCACTCTCGTGCCTCGGACGCAGCGCAGCGCCCTTCAGCGGTGCGCTGCAGAGCCGGGGCCCATCTATCGGCACCGTGGCGTGTCGCTTTCTGGGTCCCGGCTCTGCGCTGCAACGCTTATGCGTTGCAGCTTGTCCGGGACACGCGAGATCAAGGACCGCGCTTCTGCATCTCGCCGTCCACCACCTCCGGCGCCATCGCCGCCCATGCGCTGGACGCGAACTGCCGGCGCCAGGTCACGATCACCACGGCTGCCGTGGTCACGAACAGCAGCCAGGGGCTGACGAACCAGCCGAGATAGCCGAGCGCGAAGAAGAAGGCGCGCTGGCCGCGGTTGAAGTGACGGCCGGCGGATTCGAACAGGCGCGAGGTGCGGATGACGTGGGCCTCAGCTTCCGGCGTGTCGCGCTGGGAGGCCGGCGGCATGCCGCCGAACAGGATCGCGACATAGTTGAACAGGCGGTAGGCCCAGGCGAACTTGAAGAAAGCATAGACGCAGATCAGCACCAGGCCGACGCATTTCAGTTCCCACAGCGCGGGCGAGGTGCTGAAGTCGATCGGCAGCTTGCCCAGAATGGCGATCGCGTCGTTGGTCGCATGCAGCAGCGCCAGCGCGCCGCCGAGTGCGAACAGGCTGGTGGAGGCGAAGAAGGCGGTGCCGTTCTGGAGCGAGGCCATGATCTGCATGTCGACCATGCGCGTCTCGCGGTCGAGCAGGCGGCGCACCCAGACCTCGCGATAGCGGTTCATGCGCGCCGACAGGCTGTCGCGGCCATAGGCCGAGTGCTCCAGCGTCAGGGCATAGACCGTCCATTCGATGATGAAGAAGCCGACGGCGGTGATGTCGACCCAATGCCTGCTCATGTCTCTCTCCTCGCAGGTGCCAACGATTGCCACGCATGCCGAGGCGCGGCAACGATTGATTGGCAGCAGGCGTTGGCGCTAAAAGCAGCCGCATCGAGGAGCTTCGGGAAGGACCGGTGACATGGCTGCGCTCAAACTTGCAATCGGCAACAAGAACTACTCGTCATGGTCGATGCGGCCCTGGCTCGCGCTGCGCGCGAGCGGCATCCCGTTCGAGGAGACCGTCATTCCGCTCTACACCGACAATCCGGCGGACAAGGAGCGGATCCTGAGCTTCAGCCGCGCCGGCAAGGTGCCGGTGCTGGTCGACGGCGACATCACGGTGTGGGATTCGCTCAGCATCATCGAATACATCGCCGAGCGCTATCCCGAGAAGAAGCTGTGGCCCGACGACGTCGCCGCCCGTGCGCATGCCCGTTCGGTGTGCGCCGAGATGCATTCCGGCTTCATGGCCTTGCGCAACGAATGCGGCATGAACCTGCATCGGCCGGTCGGCGCCGTGGCGCTGTCGGCGGACGCCAAAGCCAACGTCGCGCGCGTGCAGGAGATCTGGCGCGAGTGCCGCGCGCGCTATGGCGCCAAGGGGCCGTTCCTGTTCGGCAGCTTCGGCGCAGCCGATGCGATGTATGCGCCGGTCGTGCACCGCTTCCGCACCTATGCGATCGAGGTCGGGCCGGAGGCCAAGGCCTACATGGAGACGATGATGGCGCTGCCGGCATTCCAGCAATGGACCCGCGACGGGATCGCCGAGACGCTTCTCATCGCGAGGTTCGAAGACGTCTAACCCGCGATTGTGATTGGGCGCCGCTTGACGGCATGTCGCGAGGCGGCGCTCAATCGCGACGGAACGCAAGTGAGAGGGCACGGCCATGGGAATTTTGGACTCGCTGGAGAACAATCCCGCCTTCCGCAGCGCGCTTGGTCAGCTCGGCGCCGCGGTGCTGCCGGCCGTGCTGGGCGAGGTGCTCGGCAACAACAATCAGGGCGGCCTCAGCGCGATCGTTGCCAAGCTCCAGCAGGCGGGGTTCGGCGACCAGGTCAAATCCTGGCTCGGCAACGGCCAGAACCTGCCGATCTCGGCCGACCAGCTCCGCGCCGTGCTCGGCAACGACACCGTCCGCCAGCTCGCCGCCCGCTTCAACATCCCGGTCGACCAGCTGGGCCAGATCCTGGCTCAGGAACTGCCCAAGGCCGTGGACCAGGCGAGTCCCGCCGGCCGGTTGCCCGATACCGCCTGAAACGCTCGGGTTCCAGCAGCGTCACCGGCGCGCCGGTTTCCTAGTATCATCCTGAAAATGCTGCCGGATTGGCACGTTCGTCAGGCCTGCATACTGCTAGCCAAAACAGACGGCCGCATGCTATAGAGCGGGCGGGTTTTCGGCCGGCCGTCGCAGTGGGACCCTGGGCACGGCAGGCGCTGTTTGAGTCATGGAGAGGGCGTTGAAGCATAAATTTCCGATCGGCACGCGCGTATTGTTCACGGCCAGCAATGTCGCGCGTCCGGCTGCCACCGGTTCGTATGAGATCATCCGTCTGCTCCCGACGGACGGCGACGATTGCCAGTACCGGATCAAGAGCTCGACTGAAGCCTTCGAACGGGTTGCCAAGGAAAGCCAGCTCGCGCTCTCTTGAAGCGCTGACGGCACCACCCATTGACCTCGCGGACGAATTTGCTCCGCTCGCCGTCAAAAGGCCCGCTTCACCTCGACAAGGTGGGCCGGGGGCAGCTGCCGACTCGCGGTGCTCGCTTTGACCATTCGCTCTTTGCTCGCGTGAGGGGACGTCGCGCATGAACTGGGCATGGGCCACTTCGCTCGACCAAATCTGGCACTCGGCGGCCTTTCCGATGTGGATGACGCTGGCAGCCGCCGGATTCTTCGGACTGATTCTCCTGGTCACGCTGCTGCGCGCCGAGAAGTCGGTCGCCAACGGCGCGCTGACGGTGATCACGCTGCTCGCCATCGTCATCGCGGTGGCTGCCACCATGCGTCTCTACGGACMTGTGGGGCAGGGAGCCCCGATCGAAGCGCGCGCGCAGGTCGCGGGGACTGCGAGCCTGCCGGCGCTGTCCTGCCTCGACGATCTCGCCGGTGACGCCGTGCTTGCAGGTTGCGAGAAGGCGCTGTTCGGCTCGCCCGATGCGGCGGCTGCCGCCGTCTCCTACACCGCAGCGAGGATCGACCGGCTGACCGCGCTCGGCGATGTCGCGACCGCCGAGCAGAGCCTGACGCTGGACGTGAAGGTGCTGCGCAAGGCGCTCGAGCGCGATCGCTACGGCCTCGTGGCGCAGGTGCTGATCGTACGCGACGGCTGCACGCCGTTCGATTGCGCCGCCTTCCGCTCGCTGACCGATCAGCAGCAGGTCGCCGCCAATATGAACGTCCATCTCTACGATACGCTGGTCGCACGTTATGCGCCGAGCTGGAACGCCCCCGCGGCGGCGCCGCCGCCCGCCGGTGCGCTTGCGGCGCTGCCGCCGTCGATGCCGACGGGCAAGCCGACCAATGCGGAGTTCCCGAGCGCCATGTCGACGCCGCCGGTGAGCATCATGAATCCGGAGCCAACGGCGGCGACGCGCCAGGCGCCCGCCGCCAACGCCGCCCCGGCGC
>NZ_JBFULT010000652.1:0-3807 GCF_054049755.1 Bradyrhizobium sp. P5_C11_2 | reverse complement strand
GGTGTTTCCTTGCGTGATGCTGACCATGAGCATGTCCGGTGCGGCCATGGGCGGCGGCGTGTCGTCGGCCATTGCCCGCGCACTCGGCGCGGGTGACCGCGACCGCGCCGAACGCCTGGCGACCCATGCGCTTCTGATCGCAATCTTCTTCGGCCTGATCTTCATGCTGGGCATGCTGGCCGGTGGCCCGCACCTTCTCGAATTGCTGGGCGGTCGCGACAAGGTGCTGGCGGAGGCGGTCGCCTACAGTCAGGTCTATTTCGGCGGCGCGATCGTGATCTGGCGCGGGCTGGCACTTGCCGGCCCGCGCTCCGTGTTGCGTGCCTTGGAAAGGCCCGAGCGCACGCTGCGGCAGCGTGTCTCCACGTCTTCTGCCGTCATGGGCCTGTCGCACGAAGATGATCGGCTTCTTCCAAATGTGCGCGCGGGTCGCTTCCTCACAACGACCGCCGCGCGCGTGTGACGGGAGCGGCCGATGCCGGTTGGACTGTTGGAGGTCGAAGGCACGATCGATGTCGGCCAGTTCTGGCCGGAGGGCCGGTCGGACGCCGACACCACCAAGGTCGTGGTGGCCGTCGCACCGGACGCGATCCGCTTCCGCAAGAACGATACTTCGCCGTTCCAGCCGACCCACGTCTTCGACCATGCCAAGGTCAAGGGGCGAACCAACACGGCGCCGGTCAAGAACGGCAAGCTCACCATTCGCCTCCAAGGCATCGACGCGCCGGAGCTGCACTATCAGCCGTCGCCGCTGTCGGCCACCGAGAAGAAGGGCCTGCTGGATGCCAAGCGCGCGGCCTTTCACGCGCTCACGCACGCTTACCGGCAATTCCTCGGCGCGACCTCGACCAAGGCGCTGCATGATTTCCTCAGCCGTGCCGGCGAGGCGACGCTGGCGTGCCGGGTGTTCACCCATGTCGATGCGCCGAACGAGGTGTTCGACACCTATGGCAGGCTGGTCGGCGACATCGAGGTGACCGTCGCGAACCGGACGGTCGACATCAACCACTGGCTGGTCGCACAAGGATTTGCCTATCCGACCTTCTACTCCTCGATGAACGACGACGAGATCAAGGCCTTTCTCGCGCTCGCCAAGACCGCGCGAACCAAGAAGCTGCCGGTCTGGAAGCATCTCGCCAAAACCATTCCGGCCTTCGACTTCGACCTGCGCGAGCCCAAGATAAACGAGACCGGCGTGCTCGCGACCGACATGGGCCCGGTGATCCTGCCAAAGCTCTACCGCCGCTACACCAACTGGTCGGCGCGCAAGAAGGCGAAGGTGACGAGCCAGAACTTCCAGAAATTCCTGGGCGACGGCTCCGGCGGCAAGCCCGACACCTGCTACGAGATCGGCGACTTCCTGGCGAACGGAGTGCACTCGGCAACGCCAAGGAATTTTGCCGATTTCGTCGAAGGCGGGAAGACGATCAAGTTTCAGCCGGACGGGCTGGTGTTCGGCGAAGCGCCGTCGAGCTTGGTCGGGGCGGATGGCCAGGCGATTACGGGGTTCTGACAAGGCGCCGCCCGCAGCTCCAAATTACGCGATGCTTTCGACGGCCATAGGCATATTCATCGTCGAGCGAGCCGGTGGGAACCTTCTTCATGGGGACGGTTGGACCCAAGAGCCTGGCGTACGATCCAAGGCGCGACATGAAAAAGAGCAGCCTTTGTTCGAACACGCATGCGCGGTAGGACCCCGCTGAGCGGCCTCACACGGCCGGGGTGGGGCTAAGATCGGGCAATCGACAGGCTCGCTATGGACACAAGCAATTTTATCCGCTTGGCTATTCAATAATGACGAAACGATTTCTGACGGGCGCCTTGCCGTTTTACGCGCTGGCCGGGTTGGCCACGTGCCTGTACCTGTTCCTCTATAAGACGAACATCCTGGACTTGAACGCGATCGTCCTCGACGCGGCCGGTTCGTCATGGTTTCCGGTTTTCATATTCGTTTGTGTGCTGCTGGAGTCGATCTTCCCGTACTTTGGCTACTTTCCCGGCACCGCGCTGATTTTGATGTCGGTCGCGCTAAATCCCAAGCCTGCGGATGCCTTCGTTTTCATTCTGGCATGGCTGGCCATTATCGTGGGCGCCGTTCTGAGCTATGGACAGGCTCGTTTTTTCAGGCCGCTCTTGAAACGAGTTGCCTCAAGAGCCGCAATGAACAAGTGCGAATCATTCCTCGACGCTTACGGACCTTACGCGCGGATCGCCTTGTTTGTTCACCCGAACGCTTGCGCGATGTACTTCACGGCGCTCGGACTTCTCAACCGCAACCTGGCCGGTGAATTCCTGCATCTCTGCATGGGGGCCGCGGTCTCGGTAGGCATTTTATTCGTCGTTGTGACCAGGCTGTTGTCGTCCGTCGGCAGCACCGATGACGGGGAACTGCAGCTGCTGCTGGCGGCAGGGCTTGTCGCTATCGGGACTGTCGTTGGTCTTTACGCGGCATTGCGCCGGGACGAGACCGCATAGGCGGACTCACAAACAAAAATGGCCCGCGTCGAGCGGGCCATTTTCGTATCGGAAGCAGTGAAGTCCGGTTGCGGGGATACACCACCACCGACCGTGCCGGAACGACGGCCTTCGGCGCCGTCGGTCCGCCAGAGCACGCGCCTCGTCAGCGAAGGCCGCCGGTGACGTGAAGCGTCTCGCCCGTGACGTAGGACGCCTCGTCCGAAGCGAAGAAGGCCACCGCGGCAGCGATCTCCTCAGCCTTGCCGATGCGGCCAAGCGGGGTGACGGATTCGATCCATTTGCGCATGTCGCCCTCGTGTAGGCCGGCGGAGACGACGCCTTCGGTGGCGATCATGCCCGGATTGACGGCGTTGACGCGGATCTTGCGCGGCGCCAGCTCCTTTGCCAGCACGGCGGAGATCGCATCCACCGATGCCTTCGTCGCGGTGTAGACGGCGGTGTTCGCCGGCGCKATGGTCGATACGCCGGAACTGATGTTGATGATGCTTCCGCCCTTGGGGTTGAAGTGCCGCGACGCCTCCCCTGAGATCAGCAGGAGGCCGAGCACATTGAGGTCGAAATGCTTGTGGAAATGCTCGGGCGTGATGGCCTCGAGCGGCGCGAACTCGTAAATGCCCGCGTTGTTGACGAGGATGTCGATCGCGCCGAACGCCTTCACGGTCTCCGCGACGACGCTCTTCACGTCCTTGGCGTCGGCCAAATTGCCGTGGACGGCGACGGCTTTGCCGCCCTTGGCGATGATGGCGGCGACCACGCGGTCGGCACCTTGTTTGCTGGAGCTGTAATTGACGGCGACCGCCGCACCCTCAGCCGCAAGCCGGGCGGAGATTTCGGCGCCGATGCCTTTGGATGCGCCGGTCACGAGCGCAACTTTACCTTCGAGTCTCTTGCTCATCGCATGTCTTCCGTTGGTCGGCGGGATGCCGATATTCAATAGTTCAATACTAGTGAACTATTGAATGAGTTCAAGGGGCATGCTATATTTTTGGCATGGTGCAGTTCGTTCACCCATCGCGGGACGAGATTACACTCGCCGGGGTGCTCGGAGCCCTCGCGGATCCCATGCGGCTGCGTATCGTCAAAAGCCTGGCTGCGCAAAACGATTGCATGTCGTGCACCGAGGCGGCGCCTTGCCCTGAGATGGCGAAGTCGACCCTGTCGAACCATTTTCGCATCCTGCGGGAGGCCGGCCTGATCCGGACGTCAAAGCAAGGCGTCCAGCACCGCAATGTCCTGCGCGAGGAGGACATCAACGCGCGGTTTCCGAAACTGCTCAAGATGATCCTGAGCTTTCCGGACTGAGGGCGTTCGCTCACGACAGATTTTGGG
>NZ_JBFULT010000651.1:0-3824 GCF_054049755.1 Bradyrhizobium sp. P5_C11_2 | reverse complement strand
CCTCTTGCCATGATGATCATCATACCCATATCGCGCGCGCTCGTTGACGATGTCAGCCAAGCCGCCAGCCGACCTCCTGCGTAAAACTTTCGTAGAAGGTCCGGTCATAGGCTTGCTCGGGCGTTGCGCGCACGCGTTCGTCAAGGCGCTTTGCGTCCTCGCCCACAAGAATGCGCCACCGCTCCGCCTTCACGCCGTCGAGAATGATTTTCGCGGCCTGGGCAGCCGTCGTCGGCGCGTCCTCGAGGAAGCTGCGGGCGCGCTCGGCGAACGCCGCCTGGATGTCGTCGTCGGACATTTTGTCAGCATCCGGCACGCCGGCCGCGACCATGCGCTTGCGGGTCAGCGCGACCTCGTCGGCGTTGAGCCGGTCGGACCCGTCGCTGCTCTGGACCTTGCGCGAATTGGAGACGATCGAGGTGCCGACGTGGCCGGGCATCACCACCGAGCACTTGACGTGCGGTGCGTGGAGGCGGAGGTCGTTGATCAGCGCTTCGGTAAATCCTTTCACCGCGAACTTCGCCGAGCTGTAGGCAGTGTGCGCCTGGTTCATGCCGATCGAGGCCCAGAAGCCGTTGACGCTCGCGGTGTTGACGATGTGGGCCTCGTCGGCCGCCACCAGCATCGGCAGGAAGGTGCGCACGCCGAGATAGACCCCGCCCCAGCAGATGTTGAAGGTGCGCTCCCACTGCTCGCGCGTGTTGGTGAACAGGCTGCCGCCGCCACCGATGCCGGCGTTGTTGAACAGAAGATGGATCCGGTCGGTCTTCTGCTGCTCGGCGAGCTCGTCGCGGAAGCGCTTCAAATGATCCTCGATCGAGACGTCGGCGACATGCGTCGTGACGCGCAGGCCCTGCGGCAGCTTCTCGACCTCGCACAGCCGCTTGGTCTCCGCCATCGCGGCTTCCGAGACGTCGCACATCGCGACATTGCAGCCCTCGGCGACCAGTTGCCGCGCGAGCTCCCGCCCCATGCCCGTGCCGCCGCCGGTGATGACGGCGATCTTTCCTGCAAAATCCTTCATGGGACTTCGGTCCCTCCCCTTGTCGGTATGCTTCTTCGTCGCTGCGCGACCTCAGCGAGCCGCACCCAAAATGTAGCAGCACCGCATCCGCGGGTAAAAGCGGATGGGCGCTGCCATCTTCACGTCAGTTATTTCGGCCCGCGGACTATTCGGCCGCCTCGACGCGCGCCCCGTTCAACGCGCCGAGAGCCTCCAGCGCCTTGCGGATGGCGGCCTGCTGCGCCGGCGAGGCCTCCGGCATCGGTGCGCGCGGATAGGTTTTCGGCAGGCCCTGGAGCGTCTGGGCGTAACGCGTGCAGGCCGGCAGATTGTCGGCGATAACGGCATTCCACAGCGTCAGCAGCTTTTTGTGCAGGTCGAGCGCGCGCGGATGGTCGCCCGCCTTCACCGCATCCCACAGCGCGACCGAGGCATGCGGCGCCGCGGTCAGGATCGCGGCGATCGAGCCATGAGCCCCGAGCGTGTAGGACGGATACATCAGGGCATCGACCGCGCTGTAGATCAGCTTGTCCGGTGCCATCATCATGAGGTCGGCAAACAGCTTGAGATCGCCCGCGCTCTGCTTGACGCCAACCACCAGCGGCACCTCGGTCATGATCCGCACCAGCAGCGCCGGCGACAGATAGGACCACGGCACCACGTTGTAGATGATGATGGGCATGCCGGTCTCGTCGGCCATGGCGCGGAAATGCGCCACCATCGCCTCGTCGTCCGGCTTGAACAGATAATGCACCGGCGTGACCTGGAGGGCTGCGACATTCATGTCGCGCACGAGCTTGCCGCGGCGGATCGCATCGCGCGTGGAGTCCACGATGATGCCGGCGATCACGGGGATGCGTCCCCTCACCGCCTCGAGCGTCGCGGCCATCAGGTCGCGATATTCCTCGTGATCGAGCGTGTGGCCCTCGCCGGTCGAGCCGCCGGCCGCGACGCCATGCGCGCCGGCGCCGATCATCCAGTCGACCTGAGGCGCCACGAGCCCAAAGTCGATCTCGCCCTCTTTGCGGAACGGCGTCGTCATCGGCGGGATCACGCCGGTCGGTCGTGCTGTCATGGTCTGCCCTCGCGTTTCCGTGGCCCTTGTGGCGGCCCCGCTCTTTTGGCGGGTATCCACAGCCTGTGAGCCTACCGGTTGCGAGGGGCGTGTGAAGGCCTGCCCGGCGCGGCGCTGCCCTCACAATCAATCATTCCTGTGGTCATCCCCTCCGGTTCCCGTATTTGTCCGGCTTCGGGTTAGGGGCAATTTTTTTACAATCCGAATCGTCAAATGGGGGTGGACGCTGGGTCGAGTCGGCCAGGCCAGCGTGTTGTTTGTGTCACAGGCTCTGGCACTCCGCTTGCATCCTCTTCGTGGTCAGAAACTACCGATGAGGTGACAGGAATGTTCGTGACCGTCGTAGCCGTGCTCTGCCGGCTTGGTGCATCTGCCTCGGGCGCTTGCGTCGAGGAAATCGTGACCGACAGCAACATGACGCCCGAAATGTCGATGATGCAGTGTGCGATCGGCGCACAGGCACCCTTGGCGAAGTGGATGGGCGAGCATCCGATCTATCACGCCAACTGGCGCCTCGAGCGCTACAAATGCGTGCCGGGTCACTACGAGATCAAGGGCCACGCCTAAGGCCCCGCAAAACTACGTTACCTGAGGAAACGCCCGGGGCCGCCCTTTGCTCCGCTCGGGCTCGCAGCGCCAGACCCCATCGCGGCGGCGCGCTCTGTGACAATGATCACACCTTATCCCCTTAAGCTACCGCACGCAGAATCATCGCACGCGCCTGCCGCCCTTCCGGCGTCGGCATCAGCGCGTAATTGTGCGGCTGGCCGCGCCGCAGATGCAGCTCGACCGGCACGCCTGCGGCCCTTGCCCTCTCCGCGAGATCGACACTGTCGGGATAGAGCAGGTCGCGCGTGCCGGAGAAGATGAGCATCGGCGCGAGCGAGCGGAAGGCGCCGTTCAAGGGGCTGACGAAGGGGTGGCCGACATCGAGCTCGCCGGCATAGAGCCGCCCCGCCTCGACGATCCCCGGAATGTCCTGCATGGGATCGCGCGCCGCGATCGCGACCTGCTCCGGACGGCTGATCGACGCATCCGCGGCCGGCGAGATCAGCACCAGCCGATTCGGCTGCCGGTGCCCGCGATCGCGCAGCCACTGGCAAGCGGCAAGTGCGAGGCCAGCGCCGGCCGAATTGCCGACCACCGTGACCTTCGCGGACCCGGCATCCTCCAGCAGCATCCGCAGCAGTTCGGCCGTCGCCGGCACGAGGTCTTTTGCGGTCGCGCGGGGTGCGAGTGGATAGATCGGCACGACGCAAACGACGCCCGCCTCGCGCGTCATCCGGCCGACGAAGCGCCAATGCGCCGGCACGATCTCGTTGATGAAGCCGCCGCCATGCAGGAACATGACGTAGTTGCAGCCTTCATGGCCCGAGGACGGCGCGGTGTAGTAGACCGGCCATCCACCCATCTTGGTCAGGGTCGCCTCGACGCCGCGGCCCAGCCCGGTCGGCTCGTGCGAGGCCGGCTGCAAGGCGAGCTTGCGCACATGCGCCTGCACGGCCTCGGCTGACGCCAGTTGCTGCTTGAACGGAAGCAGCCCGAGCAGCATGTTGAAGACGCGGCTTTGCAGGCTTGGTGCGGGATCGCGCCGGGCCGGCGCACTGAAGACGCAGCCGCCCGGACAGAACTGCAAGGCCGACACGATCCTGGCAACGCTCATGGCCACATCCCCATCTGGCTCTTTCGACACGGCGACAAAGGGGCTTGCCGACCCGCCGCCATTTCCCGCTATAATGCGAGCAT
>NZ_JBFULT010000650.1:0-3848 GCF_054049755.1 Bradyrhizobium sp. P5_C11_2 | reverse complement strand
ACGTTTGCCTATCAAGCGGGAGGGGCGGCCAAGGCTGGGCTGCTGCCGGTTGTTGCGGATGGCGCATTCGGTGGCTGGGATCATCTCCGGTCTGCCGCAGGGCAGGACCACGGGCACGCGCCCGATGCGGCGCCGCCCCTTGACGTCGATCATCTGCTGTTCAATGCGATGAACCACCATGATTGGCACGTCTAAATGAGCCGTCGCTTGCGCTACGGTGTGCAAGCTTCATCTGGTTGTCCGGCGTCGTCGGCCTTTGGCGAGGCGCTGGTGGAGCGGCAGCGCGCGATTCTTCACCGAACGACGCCTTGATCCCGCGGCCTACGCCGACTGCGCCATCCGTCGCGTGCGATAGGCCTGCGGCGACATCAGGGTGAGCTTGCGAAAGGCCTTGCGGAAGCTGCTTTCGTCTTCATAGCCGGCCGCGCGCGCGATGGTCTTGATCGGCTGCGCGGTCGTCTCCAGCAGCGTGCGCGCGTGCTCGACGCGGCGACGGGTGATGAAGGCCTGCGGCGGCTCGCGCGTGAGCTCCTGAAACTTCCGGTTCAACGTGCGTTCGCTCAATCCGAGCGCGCCGGCGAGGCGCTTGACCGTCATCGGGCTCCTGCCGGTGCGGCGAACCAGCAGGTCGGCTCTGGTCAGCAGCGGGTCCTGCGAGAGCAGGTAGCCGACGGGCATGAAGATCGATTGGGTGCGCTGCGCCGTGTCGATGACGACATAGTCGGCGCAAAGTTTTGCGACCGCCTTGCCCTCGACCAGCTCGATCAGCTTGAGCAGAAGGTCGACCCACGACATCGGTCCGGCCGCGCAGACGATGCGGTCGGCCATGGTGATGACGGCGTCGGCGGCGAGATCGATCGTGGGATGTCGTTGCCGAAGCTCGCTTTGCAGCCACCAGGTGATGGTCGCGCGGCGGTTGTCGAGCAGGCCGGCGCCGGCCAGCAGGAAGACGCCGCTGCAAAATGCGCCGATCAGCCGGCCGTTGGCATGCTGCTGCCGGAGCCAGGCGCCGGCGCGCGCATATTGCGGTTGCAGCCGCTCCGCCGTGACATGATCGACGAGGCTGCCGGGGACAATGATCGCGTCGCAGCCGCCGCGCTTGCCGATCGCGCCATCGACCGCGAGCATCTGGCCGCCACCCGCGCGCACGGGCCTGCCGTCGAGCGAAAGCGTCTGCCAGGTGAAGCGGCATTTCGCGCCGCTCTGCTGCATCACGTGATTGGAGAGCGACAGGATGTCCGCGATCCCGGCCACCGACGAATGCATGCAGCCTTCCAGCGCCAGAATTGCTAGCTTCATGACATCTCCAGACCAATGCGGCGGATGATATCCCATCCGCGTCGGCGCCGCGTGGCGGATATTGCCCGATCTCTGTCTTATCCGCCACTGCCGGGCGGGCGGCATCCGATCCAATCTCCCGCCGTCGCCACACCACATGATTGGAGAGAACCATGCCTTACGTCACGATTTCCACCGTCCGCGGCATCCTCGACGCCGCGCAGAAGAAGCTGCTGCTCGAACGCGTCACCGACCTGCTGGTCGAGGTCGAAGGGCAGGGCAATCCCGATTTCCGCCGCAACGTCTGGGTCAGGATCGAGGAACAGGAGCCGTCGCACTGGTCGCTCGGCGGCATGCTGCCGACGCCGGAGATCATCGCCGGCACGTTCGGACCGATCGGGGCGGACGGCGTGAGGGTGGCACGGTCGAAGCCGTAGCAGCGCCTGGCGGGGCGGATCAGCCGAAGGCGTGGTCCGCCACTGCCTGCGCTCGACCGATCACGTTGCCGTCCCGCAAGGCCATTTCCATTGCGTTGCACAATCGCGACGTTGGCCGCCGCGCGCAGCATTGAGGTTGGCGCGACGAGCACCATATGCCCTGCAAGGGAGTCCTTGCCGTGCAGACCAAAAAGGCCGCCCTCGTTGCGGCGATTGGCGTCGTGGCTTTGATCTTCTGCCTTCCCGGCTCAGCGGAGGAGAGCGGCCGTCTTGCATTGACCGTCACGATTGACGGAGCCATCGGCCCTGCGTCGGCCAGCTACGTGAAGGAGGCACTGGCCAAGGCGAGCGAACGCCGCGCCGAGGTCGTGCTTCTGAGAATGAATACGCCCGGCGGTCTCAATTCCAGCATGCGCGAGATCATCGCGGATGTGCTCGCTTCGCCCATTCCCGTCATCGGTTACGTCGCTCCCTCCGGCGCCCATGCGGCGAGTGCGGGGACCTATATCCTCTATGCGACCCACATCGCGGCGATGGCGCCGGGCACCAATATCGGTGCGGCGACGCCGGTGCAGATTGGTGGACCGCTGCCGGGTCTGCCGGGCGGCACCCCCGACAAGGGCGGCAAGGACAAGAAGGACGGCGACCAGCAAAGCGAGTCCAAGGAGCAGCCCAAGGAACAGCCCAAGGATGCGATGACGGCAAAGGCGACCAATGATGCGGTCGCTTTCATCCGCAGCCTTGCGGAGCTGCGCAACCGCAATGCGGACTGGGCCGAGAAGGCGGTCCGCGAGGCTGCCACGCTCTCCGCCAATGCCGCGCTACAGGCCCATGCCATCGATCTCGTCGCGCGCGATCAGGCTGAATTGCTGAGAGAGATCGATGGCCGTGTGGTCGAGGTTGCCGGCGGCAAGACGCAACGCCTGGCGACGAAGGATGCCGTCGTCGAAGTCGTCGACCCCGGATGGATATCCCGTTTCCTGGCGGTCATCACCGATCCGAACGTGGCGTTCATTCTCCTGATGGTCGGCATCTACGGCCTGATCTTCGAGTTCATGTCTCCCGGTGCGGTCGCCCCGGGAGTCGTCGGCGCGATCTGCCTGCTGGTCGGCCTCTATGCACTCAATCTGCTACCGATCAACTATGCCGGCCTCGCCCTCATGTTGATCGGCATCGTGCTGCTCACCGTCGAAGCCTTCAATCCGACCGTGGTGATTGGTCTCGGCGGGATCATCGCGTTCCTGCTCGGCGCTCTGATGCTGTTCAGGGGCGAGGCGCCCGGCTACCACCTGTCATGGTGGGTGATCGGCACCACTGCGGCTGTGTTCATCGGCTTTGGGCTTGTCGTGCTTGGATCGCTTCGGCGCGCCGGCAATGCTCCCGCACGGGTCGGCGCGCAGGCGATGCGAGGCTTGCCTGCCGAGATTCTCGACTGGAACGGAACCGAAGGTCATGTCTTCGCCCATGGCGAGCGCTGGCAGGCGCAGGGCGCCGAAACCTTCAAGCCCGGAGACATGGCCGAGGTCGCCAACGTCGTCGACTTGACGCTGCTGATAAGGCGCGCGCCGGCCCGGACCGGCGAAGGAGGACCATCATGATGCTGGAATATCTGACCTATGCGGCACTCGCGCTGCTCGTCATCGTATTTCTATCCCAGGCCATTCGAATCCTGCGCGAATACGAGCGTGGCGTCATCTTTACGCTCGGCCGCTTCACGGGCGTGAAGGGCCCGGGCCTCATCATCCTCATTCCGGTCGTGCAGCAGCTCGTCAAGGTTGACCTGCGGGTGATGGTGCAGGTCGTGCCGCCCCAGGACGTGATTTCGCGGGACAACGTGTCCGTCAAGGTCAACGCCGTTCTGTACTTTCGCATCGTCGATCCCGAACGCGCCATCATCAAGGTCGGCGATTACATGGCCGCGACCAGCCAGCTCGCCCAGACGACGCTGCGCTCGGTGCTCGGCAAGCATGAGCTCGACGAGATGCTCGCCGAGCGCGACAGGCTGAACGCCGACATCCAGGAGATCCTCGACAAGCAGACCGACATCTGGGGCATCAAGGTCACCGGCATCGAGATCAAGGACATCGATCTCAACGAAACCATGGTGCGCGCCATCGCCAAGCAGGCCGAGGC
>NZ_JBFULT010000649.1:0-3861 GCF_054049755.1 Bradyrhizobium sp. P5_C11_2 | reverse complement strand
CCGCTAAACCGCGCGCCATGAACCGGACCGGACTCTTCATCGCCCTGGCGCTGTGGCTTGTGATCGGCGTCGTTTTCGGCCTCTATCCCGAACTCGATCTCAAGCTCGCCGCACTGTTCTTCGACCCCGAGACGAAGACGTTTCCGCTCAAGCTGAACGACTGGGCGGGCTTCGCGCGTGATGCCGCTATGTGGGTTGCCTGGGCGTTCGTGCTGCCGCCGCTGGTCGCGCTCGTGGTCAAGATGATCCGGCCCGACCGGCCGCTGCTGGTGTCAGGACGCGCGATCGTCTTCCTGCTGGTCACGATCATCCTGTCGGCCGGCATTCTCACCAATCTCACCTTCAAGACCTATTGGGGCCGGCCGCGTCCGGTGGTGGTGACGCAGTTTGCCGGCGACCAGCAATTCGTGCCGTGGTGGGATCCGCGCGGCGACTGCGCGCGCAACTGCTCGTTCTTCTCGGGCGAGGGTGCGACCGCGTTCTGGACGCTGGCGCCGGCCGCGCTGGCGCCGCCGGCGTGGCGGCCGCTCGCCTATGCCGGCGCGGTTGTCTTCGGCGCCGTCACCAGCGCCCTGCGCATGGCCTTCGGCGGGCACTTCTTCACCGACGTGTCGATCGCCGGCCTCGTCACCTTCGTCGTGATCTGGTTCGCCTATGCGATGATCTACCGCTGGCCGCGGACCCGGTTCTCGGACGAGGCGGTCGATGCCGCCCTGACCCGGCTGAACATGCCTGCCTACCGGCTCCGCCAGCGCCTGTTCGGCCGCAAGGCTGGTGCCGAGCCCTCGGTTTGAGCCATTAAATGCGTGCCGATCCCTGCGAAATTTGATATTCGCGCGGTCAACCCGCAGATGACATCAGCCCTTTGAGACCTGATTGGAAGCCTTATGACCACGATCCTGAAAAGCCTGCCCAAGGGTGAGAAAGTCGGCATCGCTTTTTCGGGCGGTCTCGACACCAGCGCTGCGCTGCTCTGGATGAAGCAGAAGGGCGCGCGCTGCTACGCCTATACCGCCAATCTCGGCCAGCCCGATGAAGCCGACTACAACGAGATCCCGCGCAAGGCGATGGAGTTCGGTGCGGAGAAGGCCCTGCTCGTCGATTGCCGCATGCAACTGGTCCACGAGGGCATCGCCGCGATCCAGTCCGGCGCCTTCCACATCTCGACCGGCGGCATCACCTATTTCAACACCACGCCGCTCGGGCGCGCCGTCACCGGCACGATGCTGGTCGCGGCCATGAAGGAAGACGGCGTCAACATCTGGGGCGACGGCTCGACCTTCAAGGGCAACGACATCGAGCGCTTCTACCGCTACGGCCTGCTGACCAATCCGAGCCTGCGCATCTACAAGCCGTGGCTGGATCAGCAGTTCATCGACGAGCTCGGCGGCCGCGCCGAAATGTCGGCGTTCATGACCGTCCAGGGTTTTGCTTACAAGATGAGCGCCGAGAAGGCGTATTCGACCGATAGCAATCTGCTCGGCGCCACGCACGAGGCCAAGGATCTCGAAAGCCTCGACAGCGGCATCAAGATCGTCAACCCGATCATGGGCGTGCCGTTCTGGCGCGACGACTGCAACGTCAAGGCCGAGAAGGTGGTCGTGCGGTTCGAGGAAGGCCAGCCCATTGCGCTGAACGGCCAGACCTTTGCCGATCCGGTCGCGCTGTTCCTCGAAGCCAACGCCATCGGCGGCCGTCACGGCCTCGGCATGAGCGACCAGATCGAGAACCGCATCATCGAGGCCAAGAGCCGCGGCATCTACGAGGCGCCCGGCATGGCGCTGCTGCACATCGCCTATGAGCGGCTCGTCACCGGCATCCACAACGAGGACACGATCGAGCAGTACCGCATCAGCGGCATGCGCCTCGGCCGGCTGCTCTATCAGGGCCGCTGGTTCGATTCGCAGGCGCTGATGCTGCGCGAGACCGCGCAGCGCTGGGTGGCGCGCGCCGTCACCGGCGAGGTGACGCTCGAATTGCGGCGCGGCAACGATTACTCGATCCTCAACACCGAGAGCCCCAACCTCACCTATGCGCCGGAGCGGCTCAGCATGGAGAAGGTCGAGGACGCAGCCTTCACGCCCGCCGACCGCATCGGCCAGCTCACCATGCGCAACCTCGACATCGCCGACACCCGGACCAAGCTGAAGCTTTACACCGACACCGGCCTGCTCTCGGGCAGCGAGGGCTCGCAGATCTTCAAGCTCGAGAACGACAAGGGCTGAGATTCTCGTAGCCCGGATGGAGCGCAAGCGAAATCCGGGACTTTTGTCGCCGAGCGGATAGATCCCGGATTGCGCTTCGCTCCATCCGGGCTACGAACTCCAAACCCACAAACGAAAATGGCCGGGATCGCTCCCGGCCATTTTGCATGTGTGCTTCGCCTCAGCGCGGCGGCGCGGTGCCGGGCGGGGGCGGCGGCAGCGAGGCCTGACCGCCGTTGAGCAGCGGCGTGATGTTGCGGACAGTGACGCGCCGGTTGATCGCGCTCGGCCCTTGTGTCTGCTCCTTCAGGTACTGCTCGCCATAGCCCTGCGACGTCAGGTTCTCCGCAGGCACACCGAACTGCTGGGTCAGCAATTCGGCCGCGGACTGCGCGCGGCGGTCCGACAGCGACAGATTGTCGACCTCGTTGCCGACCGCGTCGGTGTGTCCCTCGATCAGGAACACCACGCGCGGGTTGGCCTGGATCGCACGGTTGAGGCCGTCGGCGATCGCTTGCAGCTTCGCCGCCTGATCCGGTGGGATCGTCCACGACCCCGTCTCGAAGGTGATCGTGTTGACGTCGATGCTCGGCATCTGCATGCGAATATTCGGGCTGTAGCGGATCTCGTCGAGCGTGTAGCGCCGATTGATCCGCTGCACCGGCGGTGCCTCCATGGTCTGGTAGATCACGTCCGGCGACGCCTCCTGGGCGTCGACGATGTAGCGATCGTAGGGAATGTTCACGACCGGCGGCGGCGCGTCGACATAGAAGCCGCCGACCGACTGCGGATCGCGGTAGCTGTTGTCGATGATGATGAGCTCGCGCCCGCCGGGGTCCCTGCGAATTCGCCGCAGCAACCGACCGTCGGGAGCGACCACGGTGATGATCTCGCTGCCGTCGGGACGGATCACGACGGTGCGAGTATCGCCGCCGACGGTGTCGGTGCGGATGTCGCGGGCGCCATAGCGGAAGCGATAGAGATCGTTGCCTCGGACGTAGGCCTGCCCGCCCGGATCGCGGATGATGATGCGATCCGGCTCGGTGTAGACGGTGCGGCCGCCTTCGATGGACTCGCGTCGCTGGTTGTGCAGGTCGGCGATGGTGGCGCCGATCACGGCGCCGGCCACGACGCCCGCACCGATCGCGAGCGGCGTCAGGTCACGCTGCGGCGGACGCGGTGCTGGCGGCAGCGGTGCTACGACCGTCGGCGCGGCCCGGAAGGCAGACGAAACCGTCGGCGGGGTATTTTGCGCCCTGTCGGCCGGCGGCGTTGCGGCCGCCGAGCCGGGGACGGTGCTCGGTGCCGCGACGCCGGCGGGAGGAGCCGGCGGCCGGGGCGGGACACCCGCCTGTGGCTGGGCCGGCGGAGCTCCGGCAGCGGGCGCGCCCGCGGGAGGCGTTCCACCCTGACGTCCGGGCGGTGTCGTCACAGCGCCGCCGGGGGCCGGTGTCGCCGTCGGGGCCGGGGTCGCGCCGGGGCCGGGCGTCGGTGACGGTCCCGGACGTCCGGCCGGCGGCGCGGTCGTTGCACCGCCAGGAGCGGGTGTAGCGGTTGGTCCGGGCGTCGGGGTCGGCGTCGGCGCGGCGCCGGGAGCCGGTGCCCCTGCAGCCGGAGGCGCACCGGGACGTCCAGGAACTGGTGCGCCGGGGCGCCC
>NZ_JBFULT010000648.1:0-3868 GCF_054049755.1 Bradyrhizobium sp. P5_C11_2 | reverse complement strand
GTTCGTAAAGATCTGGACCCAACCCCGAGCCGAGTGGGCTGAAGTATAGTTCGGCCTGATCGACAATGCCTTATTCACCATCGCCTCAGCCGCTGCAAACCGCGCAGGCCCATCATCCGTGGTAAAGCTGGACCCAATTGCCGTATCAACAGTTGCCAGGCCAATCATTGCTTCGACGTTGCCGGGGTCGAACTCCAGAGCGCGTTCGAAGAAGCTCCGCGCCTGCGTTACGTCTTCAGGGCTAAACCCCTTCATCAACCAGGCCCGGCCCTGGAAGTACAAGTCCATCGCATCGGGATGCAGCGTACGCTCGGCTCGTCGCGCCTCAGCCACGATGAGCTGCGCACCTAATGTATTGGCGAGCATCGATACGATTTCGTCCTGCATGTCGAACAGGTCGACGACAGGCTTCTCGAAGCGCTCGGCCCAAAGATGCTGGCCGCTCCTGGCATCGATCAACTGCACGTTCATCCGAAGCCTCTTGCCGCTGCGTTGCACTGAGCCTTCGAGCACGTAGCGAACGTTTAATTCGCGGCCGACTTGCCGTACATCGACTGCTCTGCCCTTGTATGAGACGGCGCTGTTCCCTGCGATGACAAATGAACCAGCGATGCGCGACAAGTCCGTGGTCAAACTCTCGGTTACACCATCCACGAAATAGTCCTGCTCGCGATCCCCGCTCAGGTTCGCGAAGGGTAGCACGACGATGGATAGGCGCGGCGTTGAAAGCCGGGCCCGACTTGCGCGTTCAACCTGTGTCTCGGAGCTAGGCCCATCCCGGACCGCTGCATAGGTCCGGACCGGAAGGGCGATGTTCTTGAGGTTCTGCTCGCCCAGATCAGCGAACTCGATGCCCACTTTACCTCTGACGTGGTCATACGCGGAAGACGAGATGCAGATACCGCCTGGTTCTGCGATGCTTTCGAGCCGCGCCGCAATGTTTACGCCGTCCCCAAAAATGTCATGCGGTTCGACAATCACGTCGCCTATATTAATGCCCACCCGAAAGGCAATGTGATTGTCTTCCGGCTCATCGATCGTAAGTTCGTGAGTCCGGGTCTGGAACTGCATCGCGGCCCGAACCGCCTCTACCGCGCTGGCAAACTCCGCCAAAAACCCATCGCCTGTGTTTTTCACGACGCGGCCACCGTGCTCGGCGATCGCGGGGTAGACGGCCTCCATGAGGAGCGTCGTCAGTTTGGCATGCGTAGCCTCCTCGTCATGGTGCATCAGCCGCGAATAGCCCGCCACGTCGGCGGCCAATATCGCCGACAATCTGCGTTCGATCCGGGACGGCCGCTCTTGCGCCATGACCTGCAGACCTTTTTGACCTGCACATTCTACGATAAATCCGGCTGCCGTGCCACGACCACTCAAGCGGGACGGCAAAGTGGGCGTAATCGCCCGAAGATGACCATGGTGACGGCTGCATCAATCGGAATGGCCTCCAATYGGTTCCCCGTTCAACCCCAAAAATCGGGCGCTCGCCTGGGAACGCTTCGTCCATTGCTCGGCCGTCGCAGATGAGATGATGTCGCCTTCTGGCCCATCAGTGAAGTAGCGGCGCACCTCGTTGAGGTCCGCTCAGTGAGGCATGGCGGACCAGGTTTGCTCAGGTCGAGTTCTTCGCATCTTGACCCTAAGCGGACTTCGCTTTGGGTCCGCTCCGGATTCCGGCGCCGCCCGCATCTCGCGCCGTCTGCGTTTGGAACCGAAACATTTTCCAGCCTGAATGATTTACTCCTGGGGCTTCGCAAGATGCGAGGCATTCATGGACCCTCTCTCGGCGAGCGACGTGTTCCTCACGGTCGCGATCATGAGCGTCACTTTCCTGACCGAGGTCGGGATTTTCATCTTGATTGGAATGCTGTGAAAGCAGCACGCCATCTGGGCAACGCGCAGCTGCTGCGGGATCTAGGACTCCGCAAACTTGATGGTTGAGACCGGCCATCTTCCATCAAAACCTGCGATCGAAACGCGGAGCCCGTGCAGTTCGTCCAGCGAAACGCTCTCGACCGTGCCTGCCTTTCCGTCGGTAAGGACGACGGCTTTGCCGATCAACTCGGATCGCGCCTCACCGTACTCTCTCAAGATGTTTGATGCACGGACCATTACTGGTGGCGGCATTGCTCGTCCTGTTCGGCCGAGCCGTCTGTGCTGTCCCGAGGCGGCTCAACGCCAAGGTTTGTCCCAGCGCTCAGCATGGGGAACGATTGATGGTGACTGCTCTTCCAATTCCCGCAGCCGGTCGATTTGCGTTCTGAGGCTCCCCGATAGTTCCGGTTCTTCTTTCAGGAACGCACGCAGTCTCTCCCCAATCTCTCGGACGATTGCTCGGCTGTGTGCGTGGTCTATGTCAACGCGATTTCGCATAGCGACGACTCGTTCGAGTAATAGAAAGCGCCGAGACCCAGCACCTACCCCTCCCGCAGCTCTCCCTCTTGCGAGCACGGCTGGTAATTCTGAGTGGACCTGAGACCGCCGCTGTTGGCTATCTGCGCGAGCGCTTGTTCTGAGAACAGCGGGTCTTTCGCAACGACCTTTGGCTATCTGCGACATGCGCCGTTTTGTTACCGGCGAGCGGCGGTCTCTCGTTTCTAAAGTCCTGACCGGAGCTTTCGTTCCCGATCATTCGTCGCGACGCCGCTCCGGACGGAATGGGGAAACAATTGGAGAGTGCGGCCGACCTATCGAGGAACTCGCCGCGTGTAATAGATCGGGACCCACGTCACCGCGCTCCAACGGATTGACGAGGATGCCTTCCGGACGGCACGCAA
The DNA here is from genome assembly GCF_054049755.1 of Bradyrhizobium sp. P5_C11_2. Taxonomy (NCBI): domain Bacteria; kingdom Pseudomonadati; phylum Pseudomonadota; class Alphaproteobacteria; order Hyphomicrobiales; family Nitrobacteraceae; genus Bradyrhizobium; species Bradyrhizobium sp. P5_C11_2. Next base: position 1,091 of record NZ_JBFULT010000648.1, on the reverse strand, counting down.
GCGGGCGTTCCAAGGGCTAGGGTCAAACAGCACTCCTGGAACCATTTATCGGCGTCTCCGGTTAGTACGTGGGGTCGATGGAGGAACCATCGCCATGAGGATCGAATATCTTGCTGCAATTGCGATAGTGGTCTTTGCCGCTGGTGCCGGACTGGCGGTCCATTCTGTCGGCTCGCTGCCGCCCGAAAAGCAATCGACGCCTACCACCGCCCAATTGGCGACCCGGCTAGTCGAGTCCGTGGATCCGTTCTTGCATCGGTCCGGGAGCTAACGGCCAGCGCAACTCAAAACGCCTCGGCGAGGCTGCCCAAATCATGAGGGGCATCGCGCCCCTTCGGCAGAGCGATCGGCTCGTCGAATTTGCGGCCCCAGCCCGCGCGCGATGATCCTTAGCGTCGTCTGGCAAGGAACGCTGTAACACCTTTGCTTCATCCCCATATTCGCGTTCTGTCGGATTGAACGCAAGAATAGTTCTGCTGCTTCTGCGTCGCGTCCGGTACTTCCGATATTGGCCCTGAGCTGAACACCACGGGAGACATTCCCATGTCTGCTGTCTGACGGGAGCCGGACGTCGCCCGACTGATAGGCTGACCGCCGCCTTTGACCCGAAGCCGACCTTGCGCCGATGCTGCCGGAGGCGGGTGCGGGCTCGAAAATAAATTCGTAGAGCATGTCGTTTTGGCGGTCCGCCGTTCGGCTGGGTGTCGGCGGAGCCACTTCGGTTGTGGCTGGAGCTCACAATGTGACTGATTAGCTATCAGATCAATGATCTTGCGGAGGTTGGCAATGACGATCTCACTTCGATTTATAGAGACAAATGGCATTCGAATGCACCTGGCCGAAGCAGGGAGCGGCCCCACCGTGCTTCTCTGCCATGGCTTTCCGGAGTGCTGGTATTCGTGGCGGCACCAGTTGGAAGCGCTCGCTGCCGCCGGATATCGCGCCATCGCGCCCGACATGCGCGGTTATGGGCAGACGGACAAACCGGATGCGATCGATCAATACACTCTATTGCATTTGACCGGAGACATGATCGGATTGCTCGACGCGATCGGCACGGATCAAGCAGTCGTTGTCGGACATGATTGGGG
>NZ_JBFULT010000647.1:0-3888 GCF_054049755.1 Bradyrhizobium sp. P5_C11_2 | reverse complement strand
TGTAGGTCGCGAACCAGGGCTTTGCGACGTCGAGCTGCTCGACGGCGGTCTTGGCGTCCGGGTTCTTGTTGAGGAAGTCGACCATGTCAGGCGTCTTGTAGGCGGCCATGTTGGGCGCGAAATAGCCGGTGGCGCGGCTCCACCAGGCGCTCTTCTCGGGCGAGGTCATCCACTTGATCAGGGTCCAGGCGGCCTTCTGCTTGTCGGCTTCGAGGCCGGCCGGAACGATCAGCGAGGCGCCGCCGATCGGCACGGCGTTGCGGACGTTGCGCGGGATGAACGCGACCTTGTAGGCGAACTTGGCGTTGTCGCGCACATAGGTCAGCGAGCCCGTCGACAGCATCATCATCGCGGCATTGCCGGAGATGAAGGAGGTGCTGACGGCCGGACCGGGCGTGGCGCCGGGCGCATGCACCTTGTGCTTGGTGACGAGGTCGTTCCACCAGGTCAGCGCACCGAGYATCGAGGGCGTGTCGTAATAGACCTCGCCGCCGAACTCCTCGTTGTAGTAGCGCCCGCCATTGGTCATGGTGAGCGTTTCCATCATCCAGCCGCAATAGTCGTAGGCGCAGGGGATCGCGATGCCCCATTGGGTCACCTTGTCGCCCTCGCGCTTGGTGAGCTTCTTGGCCCAGTCGGTGAGCTCGGCCCAGGTCTGCGGCGGCTTGTTCGGATCGAGGCCGGCTTCCTTGGCCTTGTCGGCGTTGATGTAGAGCAGCGGCGTCGAATTGTGGAAGGGCACGCCGTAGACCGAGCGGTTGATCACCGCGTTGCCCTGGAGTGCCGGGAAGAACTGGCCGAGGAACTGGTCCTTGGTGGTGCCGTCGGCGGCGATCAGGGGATCGAGATTGGTGAGCTCGTTCTCGATCTGCATGTCGAGCAGGAAGTTCGCCGACATGATCACGGCAGCCGGCGGCTTGCCGGCCTTGATCGAGGCGCGCGTCTTGATCAGCGTGTCGTCATAGGAGCCGGTGTAGACGGCGGTGGCCTTGATCGCGGGATGGGTCTCGTTGAACTCCTTGATCAGGGTGCCCATGTCGCGGGCGAGCTTGCCGTCGACGGGGACGGGGAAGAACAGGTCGATCTCGGTCGGGCCTTCGGCCATTGCCGGGACGGCGAGGGCGCCTGCCATAGTGCCAGCCATGGCGAGGCCAAGCATGAGCCTGCGGGTAAACAGCATCGAAGAATCTCCTATTTGATGCCTGAGGTGACGAAAGAACTGATGAATCGCTTCTGGAAGATCAGGAAGGTGATGAGCAGCGGCGCGATCACCATCAGCGTGCCGGCGGCGATGGTGCCCCAGGCCTGCGTGCCCTCCGCGGTCGCGGTGAACACCGAGAGCCCGACGGTAAGCGGCCGCTTGTCCGGCGAATTGATCACCATCAGCGGCCACAGGAAGTCGTTCCAGTGGCTGGTCACCGAGATGATCGCGAAGGCGGAAAAGCTCGGCATCGACAGCGGCACATAGATGTGGCGGATGCGCTGAAAGAGACCGGCGCCGTCGATCAGGGCCGCGTCCTCGAGCTCCGTGGGAATGGCCTCGAAGGCCTGGCGCATCAGGAACGTGCCAAACGCGGACGCGAAGAACGGCATCATCACGCCGGCAAGCGTATCGTAGAGACCGAACTGCGCGATGATGCGCAGGTTCGGCACGATCAGCAGCACCGGCACCAGCATCAGCTGCATCAGGAACAGGTAGAAGATCAACGACTTCCCGGCGAAGTCGAGCCGCGCAAAGGCAAAGCCCGCCAACGTGATCGTGAAGAACTGCACCAAGAGGATACCGGTGCAGATGATCGTGGTGTTGAGGGCGTAGCGTGGGAAATCGCCGATCTCCCAGGCGTCCCTGACATTGTCGAGCGTCGGCTTCAGGCTCGGCATCAGCTCGGCCATGAGGTTGATGCCCTCGGAGGCCGGGCGAAGTGTCGCCACACCCATCCACAGGAACGGGATCAGCCAGACGATCGCGAGCAGCACGGTCAGCAGAAAGCCGAGCTTTGGTGTGATCTCGCGGCGGGTCGCGAGCGGAGCGTCCTTGAGCAGCCAGTCGATCAGCGTCATCGCCCGCCCTCCCGGTTCGCCATGGTGCGGAAGGAGAGCGCGGTGAGGCCCATCAGCGCGGCGAGCGTCAGTAGCGTCGCCGCCGAGGCCTTGCCGATGTCGTAGTGCTCGACCGCCTGCTGGTAGATGTAGAACAGCACGAGATTGGTCGAGTTGGACGGCCCGCCCTTGGTCATGACGAAGACGTGGTCGACCTGCGTCACCGCATTGAGCGTGGCGATCACGATAACGAACAGGAAGGTGGGCTTGAGTTCGGGCAGGATGATGTGGCGCATGCGCTGCCATGGGCCCGCGCCGTCGAGATGGGCGGCCTCCATCACGTCTTCGGGCACAGACTGGAGGCCGGCGAGGAAGAACAGCATGTAATAGCCGGCGTTCTTCCAGATCGTGATGACCATGATCGCGTAAAGCGCGATGTCGGAATCGCCGAGCCAGTTCGGCAGCACCGGAAGCAGCCGGCCGATGTAGTAGTCGAGCAGCCCGACATTGGGCAGGAAGATGAACAGGAACAGCGCGGACGCCGCGACCATCGGGATCAGCACCGGCAGGAACAGCGCTGCGCGCAACGCGCTGCTCACGGCGCTGGTGCGAGCCAGCGCCAGCGCGAACAATAGGGCAAGTCCGATGCTGGGGATCGCGGTGCCGACGGCGTAGACGAGGTTGTTCACGACCGCGCCGGTGAAGGCGGGGTCGGCCAGCACAGCGGCGATATTGTCGAGGCCGACGAACCGGACCGGCGCCTTCGGCGTGGCACGCTGATAGAGCGCGTCGATGATGACGCGTCCCATCGCGCCATAGGTGAACAGCGCGAGGAAGACCAGCGAGGGCAACAGCAGCAGATAGGCGGGCAACGAGGCTTTGAAGCGGCTCGAAAACCGCTTCAGAACGTGCAGGCGCGGTGCCGCCGAAGTCGCGACCGGGAGAGCCGCGGGTTCAGCGAGGCTCATCTCATCGCGCCGGGAAATTGAGCGCATAGTCGCGGCCGTCCACTCCCGCCGGGGGCTCGAAGGGGAAGCGCAGACTGGTGTCGAGGAAGTCGTGGCTGTGCACGACCAGGTTGTCGCCGTCGATCAGCACCACGCCATAGGCCGGCGGCTCGTGGCTGGCGAGATGGTCGGTCGCGGCAGCATCAAGCTCGAACCAGACCTGGTGGTTGGTGCCGCGGAGCGTCGAGAACGGGATATTGCCGTAGCTGCCGAAGATCGGCCGGTGCACGTGGCCGAAGAAGAGATGGCGGATGCGCGAGCGGTAGGGCGCGATCACCTCGGCGAATTCAGCGCTCTGCGCCAGTGCGATTTCGTCCATCGCGTGCACGCCGACCGGGAAGGGCGGATGATGCATGAACACGACGAATGGCGTGTCGGCGGGCGCAGCGGCCAGCGTGCTTGCGAGCCAGCCGAGGCGTTTGGCGCACATCTCGCCGGCATGGCTGGTCTCGTCCAGCGTGTCGAGGAAGACGAACAGCCCGTGCTCTGTGGTCCGGGTGCCCTGCACGAAGCCGTTGGGGTCGCGCGGAGCGGCCTTCAGGCCGTCGAGGCAGGCCACGCGCTTGTCGTGATTACCGACCATGGCGATGTAGGGAATCTTCAGCGCAGCCATTGCGTCTGCGAAATTGCCGTAGGATTCGGGCTCGCCCCAATGGGTGAGGTCGCCGGTCACGACCGCGAAGGCGGCATCGGACTGGTGCTTGTTGATGTCGGCAATTGCCGCGTCCAGCCGGGCGCGCGGGTCGAGGCCATAGAGTTTCAGCCCCGGGTTCGCGAGATGCGTGTCGGTGATGTGGATGAATTTGAAGGGCATGGCGCGCTTGTCAGGACTGTTGGAGGA
>NZ_JBFULT010000646.1:0-3894 GCF_054049755.1 Bradyrhizobium sp. P5_C11_2 | reverse complement strand
AGCTGGAAGCGATGGTCGAGCAGGGCATGGCGGCGATGGCTGCCGGGGCTGCTGCTCCCGTTGCCGAAGCGCCGCCGCTGGTGCCGGACGCGCCGGCTCCCGTCGAAGCCAAGGCCGCACCCGCCAAGGACATGACCCAGGGCTCGCTGATCGACCAGACCCTGGAACGCCCGCTGCGTCCGGGCGAGGTGTCGCTGGACGAGCTCGAGCGCGCCTTCCGCGAGACTGCGATCGAGGCGCCGGCCCCCGTTGCCAAGGTTGAGGCGAAGGTCGACGTCGCACCCGAGCCGGCTCCGGCCCCGGTTGCCGCCAAGGAAGTTGCCAAAGAGACAAAGCCCGCCAAGGAGAAGGCCGCGCCGAAGAAGTCGATGGCGGACGAGACCGCCGTCGAGGGCGACCGCGTCGCCAACCAGTCGATCCGCGTCAACGTGGATACGCTGGAGCATTTGATGACCATGGTCTCCGAGCTGGTCCTGACCCGCAACCAGCTGCTCGAGATCTCCCGCCGCAACGAGGACACCGAGTTCAAGGTGCCGTTGCAGCGGCTGTCCAACGTCACSGCCGAGCTGCAGGAAGGCGTCATGAAGACGCGCATGCAGCCGATCGGCAATGCCTGGCAGAAGCTGCCCCGCATCGTCCGCGACCTCTCGAGCGARCTCGGCAAGCAGATCGAGCTGGAGATGCACGGCGCCGACACCGAGCTCGACCGCCAGGTGCTCGACCTGATCAAGGACCCGCTCACCCACATGGTGCGCAACTCCGCCGACCATGGCCTCGAGACCCCCGCCGAGCGCACCGCGAACGGCAAGGGCGAGCAGGGCACCATYCGYCTGTCCGCCTATCACGAGGGCGGCCACATCATCATCTGCATCGCCGACAACGGCCGCGGSCTCAACACCGAGARGATCAAGGCCAAGGCGATCTCCTCRGGTCTCGTCACCGAGGCYGAGCTCGAGAAGATGTCGGAAGCCCAGATCCACAAGTTCATCTTCGCCCCCGGCTTCTCGACCGCGGCCGCCATCACCTCGGTGTCGGGGCGCGGCGTCGGCATGGACGTGGTSCGCACCAATATCGACCAGATCGGCGGCACCATCGACATCAAGTCGGTGGCCGGCGAAGGCTCCTCCGTCACCATCAAGATCCCGCTGACGCTCGCGATCGTCTCSGCGCTGATCGTCGAGGCCGCCGGCGACCGCTTTGCGATCCCGCAGCTCTCGGTCGTCGAGCTGGTTCGCGCTCGCGCCAACAGCGAGCACCGCATCGAGCGCATCAAGGACACCGCGGTGTTGAGGCTGCGCAACAAGCTGCTGCCGCTGATCCACCTGAAGAAGCTCYTGAAGATCGACGACGGCGCCGCCAGCGATCCCGAGAACGGCTTTATCGTGGTCACGCAAGTCGGCAGCCAGACYTTTGGCATCGTGGTCGACGGCGTGTTCCACACCGAAGARATCGTGGTCAAGCCGATGTCGACGAAGCTGCGCCACATCGACATGTTCTCCGGCAACACCATTCTGGGCGATGGCGCCGTCATCATGATCATCGACCCCAACGGCATCGCCAAGGCACTCGGCGCCTCCGGCTCCTCGGCCCATGACATGGCTGATGAAGCCGCCGGCCATCATTCCTCCTCGGCCGAGCAGACCACCTCGCTCTTGGTGTTCCGCGCCGGCTCCAGCCAGCCCAAGGCGGTCCCGCTCGGGCTCGTCACCCGCCTGGAAGAGCTGCCCTCGGACAAGATCGAGTTCWSYAACGGCCGCTACATGGTGCAGTACCGCGAGCAGCTGATGCCGCTGGTCGCGATGGAGAGCGTCACCATCGCCTCCCAGGGCGCCCAGCCGATCCTGGTGTTCTCCGACGACGGCCGCTCCATGGGCCTCGTCGTCGACGAGATCATCGACATCGTCGAGGARCGGCTCAACATCGAGGTCGGCGGATCCTCCAGCGGCATCCTCGGCTCGGCCGTGATCAAGGGCCAGGCCACCGAGGTGATCGACGTCGGCCACTTCCTGCCGATGGCGTTCGCCGACTGGTTCACCCGCAAGGAGATGAAGCCGTCGATGCACTCGCAGTCGGTGCTGCTGGTCGACGACAGCGCCTTCTTCCGCAAYATGCTGGCCCCGGTGCTGAAGGCGGCCGGCTACCGCGTCCGCACCGCRCCGAACGCGCAGGAGGCGCTCGCCACGCTGCGCTCCGGCCAGAGCTTCGACGTGGTGCTGACCGACATCGAGATGCCCGACATGAACGGGTTCGAGTTCGCCGAGGTGATCCGCTCCGACAACAATCTGGCGGCAACCCCGATCATCGGCCTCTCCGCRCTGGTGTCGCCGGCGGCGATCGAGCGCGGCCGTCAGGCCGGCTTCCACGACTATGTCGCCAAGTTCGACCGTCCCGGCCTGATCGCAGCGCTGAAGGAGCAGACCGCGGGCGCGGCCGGCGCCTCCGAGCTGAGCCGGGCTGCGGCCTAAGCGAAGGAAACATCGATGACCAAGAAGATGCAGAGCACCGAGGGCGCCATGGTCGAATACGTCACCGCGATGATCGGCGGCCAGCTGTTCGGCCTGCCGATCTCCCGGGTCCAGGACGTGTTCATGCCGGAGCGCGTCACCCGCGTGCCGCTGTCCTCGCGCGAGATCGCGGGCGTGCTGAATTTGCGCGGCCGCATCGTCACCGTGGTCGACATGCGCGCCCGGCTCGGCCTGCCCAAGCCCGAGGACGGCAAGGTGCCGATGGCRGTCGGCGTCGACCTGCGCGGCGAATCCTACGGCCTCCTGATCGACCAGATCGGCGAGGTGCTGCGCCTGTCCGAGGACGGCAAGGAAGAAAACCCCGTCAACCTCGATCCCCGCATGGCCAAGCTCGCCGGCGGCGTCCACCGCCTCGACGGGCAGCTCATGGTCGTCCTCGACGTCGATCGCGTCCTCGAGCTCGCACCCGAGATGATGGCGGCCTGATACGGCGGCATCGCCGCCGACGGACTTGCAATTGGAAGTGCCCCCGCAAAGGGGAGGAAGCAGAGGTTCACATGCGAACTTGTCTCGTCGTTGATGATTCCAGCGTCATCCGCAAGGTTGCGCGCCGGATCCTGGAGGGCCTCGACTTCCAGATTCTCGAAGCCGAGGACGGTGAGAAGGCGCTGGAGGCCTGCAAGCGCGGTCTGCCCGACGCAGTGCTGCTCGACTGGAACATGCCGGTCATGGACGGCTACGAGTTTCTCGGCCATCTCAGGCGCATGCCGGGCGGCGACCAGCCCAAGGTGGTGTTCTGCACCACCGAGAACGACGTCGCGCATATCGCGCGTGCGCTGCACGCCGGCGCCAACGAATACATCATGAAGCCCTTCGACAAGGACATCGTGACGGCGAAATTCCAGGAAGTCGGGCTTATCTGAGCGAACATCCGGAGGCTGTACGGATCCTTCGGCGATTGTTTTCAACTGAACCGTTTCAGTCTGAGTTGGTGAGTAATGAGTGTTGCGTTCGCAGGTAATTCGACCACGGGTCCGTCGCGCGACGCCGGGCCGCTGCGGGTGATGGTCGTCGACGACTCGGTCGTCATACGCGGTCTGATCTCGCGCTGGATCGGTGCCGAGCATGACATGGAGGTCGCGGCCTCGCTGCGCACCGGGCTCGAGGCGGTCAACCAGCTCGAACGCATCAACCCCGACGTTGCCGTGCTCGACATCGAAATGCCCGAGCTCGACGGCATCTCGGCGCTGCCGCAACTGCTGGCGAAGAAGCGCGATCTCGTCATCATCATGGCCTCGACGCTGACCCGCCGTAACGCGGAGATCAGCTTCAAGGCGCTGTCGCTCGGTGCGGCGGACTACATTCCGAAGCCGGAGTCGACGCGCGAAGCGTCGGCCGCGGACATCTTTCATCACGACCTGATCCAGAA
>NZ_JBFULT010000645.1:0-3912 GCF_054049755.1 Bradyrhizobium sp. P5_C11_2 | reverse complement strand
TTGCCACGCTGTGCATCGGCGGCGGCATGGGCATTGCGATGTGCATCGCGCGCGACTGAAGACAGCCTGCGCGTAACTTGCGCGTGCGCTGCACACACGACTGAGTGCGTTGCACGCGATTAAAAAGGCGGCGGTTGCAAATCAAATATTCTTCGCAACCGCGCACGCCTCGACTAAAGAGAAACGCCCGGCTCGACGCCGGGCGTTTTGTTCTTGATGTCCGTCAAACGTCCCGCATAATCCGCATCTAAAAACGATCACTCAGAAACGTCCGAAGAGTCCAAGGGAAGGAATACGATATGGCACGTGTTGCATTGGTGACGGGTGGTACGCGGGGCATCGGAGCGGCGATCAGCAAGGCGCTGCAGGCGGCCGGCTACAAGGTCGCGGCGAGCTATGCGGGCAATGATACTGCGGCGGAGAAGTTCAAGGCCGAGACCGGCATCGCCGTCTACAAATGGGACGTCAGCAATTTCGACGCCTGCGCCGAGGGCGTGAAGAAGGTCGAGGCCGAGGTCGGCCCGATCGATGTGCTCGTCAACAATGCCGGCATCACCAAGGACGGCGCCTTCCACAAGATGAGCCTCGAGCAATGGAATGCCGTGATCGGCACCAATCTCGGCTCGCTGTTCAACATGTCGCGGCAGGTCATCGAAGGCATGCGCGGGCGCAAGTTCGGCCGCATCGTCAACATCTCCTCGATCAACGGACAGAAGGGCCAATTCGGCCAGGTGAACTATTCCGCGGCCAAGGCCGGCGAGATCGGCTTCACCAAGGCCTTGGCGCTGGAGAACGCCAAGGGCGGCGTCACCGTCAACGCGATCTGCCCGGGCTACATCAACACCGAGATGGTGCAGGCGGTGCCGAAGGACGTGCTGGAAAAAGCGATCCTGCCGCTGATCCCGATCGGCCGCCTGGGGGAGCCCGAGGAGATCGCGCGCGCGGTCGTGTTCCTGGCCGCCGACGAGGCCGGCGCCATCACCGGCTCGACGCTGACCGTCAACGGCGGTCAGTACATGGTGTGATGCAATCGCATCACGCTGGCTGATATTGGCGAAGTCGTCATGCCCGGGCTTGTCCCGGGCATGGTGCACTGTCATTCCGGGGCGGCTCGAAGAGCCGATCCCGGAATCTCGAGATTCCGGGTCTGGCGCTGTCGCGCCATGCCGGAATGACGAGGTAATTTCTAAATGACTCCCCGCACCGCGACGCTGATCGGATTGACCGCCATCCTGATGTGGTCGCTGCTCTCGGTGATGACGGTGGCGACCGGAAAAATCCCGGCCTTTCAGCTTGCCGCGATGACGTTCGCGATCGGCGGTCTCGTCGGCCTCCTCACCTGGATCGGCCGCGGCGAGGCGGCCAGGAGCCTGCGCCAGCCGCTCGTGGTATGGGTCGTCGGCGTCGGCGGATTGTTCGGCTATCACGCGCTCTATTTCCTCGCGCTGCGCTTCGCGCCGCCGGCCGAAGCTGGCCTTTTGAATTATCTCTGGCCGCTGTTGATCGTGCTGTTCTCGTCGTTCCTGCCCGGCGAGCGGCTTGCCATGCACCACATCGTTGGTGCCGTGCTCGGCCTCGTCGGCACCGTGCTGCTGTTCGCCGGAAACACCTCCGGCTTCGCGCCGGGGCAATTGCCGGGGCTGATCGCGGCGTTCGTCGCCGCCTTCGTCTGGGCGACCTATTCGGTGCTGTCGCGGCGACTGAAGGCGGTGCCGACGGATGCGGTCGCGGGATTCTGCCTTGCCACGGCAGTGCTGGCTGCGCTGATGCATGCCGTGCTGGAAACCACCGTGTGGCCGGAGACCACGCTGCAATGGCTTTCCGTCATCGCGCTCGGCATCGGCCCGGTGGGGGCGGCGTTCTATGCCTGGGACATCGGCATGAAGCGCGGCGACATCCGCGTGCTCGGCGCCGCCTCCTATGCAACGCCGCTGCTATCGACCGGCTTTCTCATCGCCGCCGGCTTCGCCAAGGCCAGCGCCAACATCGCCATCGCCGCGATCCTGATCGCCGGCGGCGGCCTGATTGCGGCAAAGGACATGGTGCTGCGGAAACGATGACTGTCATTCCGGGGCGCACGAAGTGCGAACTCGGAATCCATTTATCCGCGTCGATGGTGGCGAGATAGATTCCGGGTTCGCCGCTTGCGCGGCGCCCCGGAATGACGGTGTGGCCCTACGGCTCCCAGCCCTTCGGCGCCAGCTCGAACTTTGCGAACTCGAACGCGGGGGYCACGGAGCAGCCGACCAGCGTCCACTCGCCAGTGGTTTCCGCCATCTGCCAGGCGTCTGCCGGCACGATGGCCTGCGGCCGCTCGCCGCTCATGAGATCGGTGCCGAGGCGCACCACGTGCTGGGAGCAGCCATCATGGGCGATGCGCAGCGTCAGCGGGCTGCCGGCATAATAGTGCCAGCTCTCGACCGCATCGATGCGATGCCAGTGCGAACGCTCGCCGCGCGCCAGCAGGAAATAGATCAGGGTCGAGCGCGAACGGCCATTGGCGTCCGTGGTCTGGTCGCGAAACGTCTCGCGATAGTGGCCGCCTTCGGGATGCGGTCGGAGTTCAAGGCGCGCGATGATCTCGGCTGCGGTTGGCATCGATCCCCGTCAGGACTTGTTCTTGCGCTCGCGCAGCTCGCCGAATACCGCCGCTGCATCCGCCCCCCGCATGTGTAGCCTGGTCGCGACCGAGAGTTCATCGGCCCGCAGGAACACGTTTGCTCGCTTCTCATCACCAAGCAGTGACGGAATGGTCGGCTTGTCCTCGGCCCGCAGCTTCGCCACCTCCGCCGCGCGCGCCTGGAGCGCCGGATTGTCGGGATCGATGCTGAGCGCGAACTTGACGTTGGAGGCGGTGTATTCGTGGCCGCAATAGAGCTTGAAGTCGTCGGGCAGGGCGCGCAGCTTCAACAGCGAATCCCACATCATCGGGTAGTCGCCTTCGAACACGCGGCCGCAGCCGATCGAGAACAGCGTATCGGCGGCGAACAGCGTCTTCTCGTTGTCGAACACGTAGGAGATGTGGTCGAGCGTGTGGCCGGGCGTTTCCAGCACGCGCCCCAGCAAATTGCCGACCTTGACCACGTCGGCATTGGCGACGCGCAAATCGACGTTGGCGATCTTCGTCGTCTTGTCATGCGGCGCGACGACGCGGCAATTATATTTCTGCTTGAGTTCGGCGACCCCGCCGACATGATCGCCGTGATGATGGGTGATCAGGATGTCGGTGAGCTGCCAGCCCTCGCGCTCCAGCGCCTTGAGGATGGGACCGGCCTCCGGCGCGTCGATCGAGGCCGTCGCCTTGGTTTCCACATCGTGGATCAAATAGCCGAAATTGTCGTTTAAACAGGTGAAAGTACGAATTTCGGCGGCCATGACATCTCCATCGGGCTCAGCCCCGCCAGACAAATATGGCGTTAACGTTGCGCAGGCAATGCAATATTCGGCGCGCGGCGGCCGCCTCGCGCGTGTTACATTACCGTCATGACCATCGACGTCGTCGATCTTCGCGAGTTCTATTCCCGCCGCCTCGGGATCGTGGCGCGGCAGATGATCAATCGTGGCATCCGGGAGCGCTGGGCGAGCGCCGAGGGCCAGCGCGTGCTCGGCATCGGCTATCCCACGCCCTATCTCGGGTTGTTCCGCGAGGATGCGGAGCGCTGCATCGCATTCATGCCGGCGGCGCAGGGCGTCTTGAAATGGCCGACCGGGCGCCCGGCGCTGGCCTCGCTGGTCGACGAATTCTCGCTGCCGCTGCCGGACGCCGCGGTCGACCGCATCCTGCTGGTCCATGCGCTGGAGATGTCGGATGACCCGGCCGCGCTGCTGCGCGAGGTCTGGCGGGTGCTCTCGCCATCCGGCCGCGTCATGGCGGTGATCCCGAACCGGCGGGGGGTGTGGACCCGCTCGGAC
>NZ_JBFULT010000644.1:0-3915 GCF_054049755.1 Bradyrhizobium sp. P5_C11_2 | reverse complement strand
CCTTCGAGCCGCCGATGCGCGAGATCGGCGGGCTTCTGATCGAATGCGCCAATCTGGTCGGCCGTGCGCTGCCGCTGATGCAGGCGATCGGCCAGAACGTGGCCATGCTGACCGCGATCACGGAAGAGCTGACCAAGCTCGAGGGCCGGGTCGACGACCTCCATGACATCGGGCTGAAGGAACTATTCCTCAAGCATCGCGACGGCAACGCGATGGATTTCATCGTCGGTGCCGAAATCTACGAGCACCTCGAAAAGGTGGCCGACCGTTTCGACGACGTCGCGAACGAGATCAACAGCATCGTCATCGAGCAAGTTTAGGACAGGGGCCGCGCCGTGGATGCTGCGTTGGGTCTTCCCGTCCTGGTCGGACTGATCGCCGTCGCGCTGCTGTTCGACTTCCTGAACGGCCTGCATGATGCCGCCAATTCGATCGCGACCATCGTCTCGACCCGCGTGCTGCGGCCGCAATTCGCGGTGTTCTGGGCCGCGTTCTTCAATTTCGTCGCCTTCATGGTGTTCGGGCTGCACGTCGCCCAGACCATCGGCACCGGCATCATCGATCCCGCGATCGTCGATGCGCAGGTGATCTTCGCGGCCCTTGTCGGCGCCATCGTCTGGAATCTCGTGACCTGGGCGCTCGGCATCCCGTCATCCTCGTCCCACGCATTGATCGGCGGGTTGTTCGGTGCARGCGTGGCCAAAGCCGGGATTTCGGCAGCGGTCTGGAGCGGATTGTCCAAGACGGTGCTGGCGATCGTGCTGTCGCCGCTGGTCGGCTTCCTGCTCGCGATGCTGCTGGTCGCGATCGTGTCCTGGGCCTCGGTGCGCTCGACGCCGTTCGCGGTCGACCGCGCCTTCCGCATCCTGCAATTCGCCTCCGCCTCGCTCTACTCGCTCGGCCATGGCGGCAATGACGCGCAGAAGACCATGGGCATCATCGCCGTGCTGCTTTATTCGCAGGGCCATCTCGGCAGTGAATTCTCGGTGCCGTTCTGGGTCGTGCTGTCCTGCCAGGCGGCGATGGCGCTGGGCACGCTGATGGGCGGCTGGCGCATCGTCCGCACCATGGGCCTGCGCATCACAAAACTGACGCCGATGCAGGGATTTTGCGCCGAGACCGGCGGCGCCGCGACCCTGTTCATGGCGACCTTCCTTGGAGTTCCCGTCTCGACCACCCACACCATCACCGGCGCCATCGTCGGCGTCGGCGCCGCCCGTCGGCTCTCGGCGGTGCGCTGGAACGTCGCCAGCTCGATCGTCTATGCCTGGGTGATCACGATGCCGGCCTCCGCCATCGTCGCCGCGCTCACCTGGTGGGCGGTCAAGATCTTTGTCAGGTGACGAATTTCAGCCCCGCGATACCGGCGACGATGAGCCCGATGCTGGCGAGGCGGAATGCGGTGGCCGGCTCGCCGAACAGGATGATGCCGAGCGTCGCGGTTCCGACCGCGCCGATGCCGGTCCAGACTGCATAAGCGGTCCCGACGGGGAGCGATTTGAGAGCGAGTCCGAGCAGGATGACGCTGCCGGCCATCGCCGCGAGCGTGATGATGGACGGAACAAGTCTGGTAAAGCCCTCAGTATATTTCAGGCCGATCGCCCAGGTAATCTCGAGAAGACCGGCGACGAACAGGATGCTCCAGGCCATGACGACCCTCCATTCAAGGCAGGGTCGTCCCCGCGGCCATGGCTTTTGGAAAAGGAGGGCCGTCCCTCCCAAATGGCGATATGGGGCTGGTCGAGGGGCCCTGCAATCACCAAATCAGGCTTGATCAGGCCCATTTTCCCTGCCAAACGCTCCCGCCATGTCCGACATCGCCATTTCCGCCGAATCGCCGGCCCGTTCCCCGCTTGCCGCTGAAGTGTCGCGGCGGCGAACCTTTGCGATCATCTCGCATCCGGACGCCGGCAAGACCACGCTGACCGAAAAGCTGCTGCTGTTCGGCGGCGCCATCAATCTCGCCGGCCAGGTCAAGGCCAAGGGCGAGCGGCGCAACACGCGCTCGGACTGGATGAAGATCGAGCGCGAGCGCGGCATCTCCGTCGTCACCTCGGTGATGACCTTCGAGTTCGAAGGCCTCGTGTTCAACCTGCTGGACACGCCGGGCCACGAGGACTTTTCGGAAGACACCTATCGCACGCTGACGGCGGTCGATTCCGCCGTGATGGTGATCGACGCGGCAAAGGGCATCGAGGCGCGGACGCGAAAGCTGTTCGAGGTCTGCCGGCTGCGCGACATCCCGATCATCACCTTCATCAACAAGATGGACCGCGAAAGCCGCGACGTCTTCGAGCTGCTCGACGAGATCGAGAAGACGCTGGCGCTCGACACCACGCCGATGACCTGGCCGGTCGGCCGTGGCCGTGACTTCCTCGGCACCTACGACGTCGTCAATGGCGGGGTGCGCCTGCTCGAAGGCGGCGGCGCCAAGACCGGCGCGGCGCAGCAGATCGAGATCGCGGAGCTCGGAAAGCTCAATGCGAATCTCGACGTCTCCGCGGTGAAGGACGAGCTCGAGCTCGTCACCGCGGCCTCCAAGCCGTTCGAACTCGCCGCGTTTCGCGAGGGCCATCTGACCCCGGTCTATTTCGGCAGCGCGCTGCGCAATTTCGGCGTCGGCGACCTCCTCGAAGGTCTCGGCAAGTTCGCGCCCGAGCCGCGCGCGCAAGAGAGCGACCAGCGCAGGGTCGAAGCGACCGATCCGCGCATGAGCGCCTTCGTGTTCAAGATCCAGGCCAACATGGATCCCAACCATCGCGACCGCATCGCCTTTGCGCGGCTGTGCTCCGGCAAGCTCAGCCGCGGCATGAAGGCCAAGCTGGTGCGCACCGGCAAGAGCATGCCGCTGTCGAGCCCGCAATTCTTCTTCGCGCAGGACCGCTCGGTGGCGGATGAAGCCTTTGCCGGCGACGTCGTCGGCATTCCCAATCACGGCACGCTGCGCATCGGCGATACTCTGACCGAGGGCGAGGATTTCAACTTCGTCGGCGTGCCGAGCTTCGCGCCGGAAATCGTCCGCCGCGTGCGTCTCACCGACGCGATGAAGGCAAAGAAGCTGAAGGAGGCGCTTCAGCAGATGTCGGAAGAGGGCGTGGTGCAGGTGTTCCGCCCGCGCGACGGCGCGCCGGCGCTGGTCGGCGTCGTCGGCGCGCTCCAGCTCGACGTGCTGAAGGCGCGGCTCGAGGCGGAATATGCGCTACCCGTGGAGTTCGAAGTCAGCGAGTTCCAGCTCGCGCGCTGGGTCTCGTCGGATGACCGCAAGAAGCTGGATACCTTCATCGCCGCCAACACTTCGAGCATCGCCGACGATGTCGACGGCGATCCCGTGTACCTGGCCAGGAACGAGTTCTATCTCGGCTACACCCGGGAGCGCGCCGAGGGCATCGAATTCACCAACGTCAAGGACGTCAAGAAGAAGGGGTAGGGCCCGCCCACACCCCCCGCTGTGCAGCCACATCCTCCGCTGTCATGCCCCGCGAAGGCGGGGCATCCAGTACGCCGCGGCCTCTCGGTTCGATCACAAACGTCTCGGAGTACTGGGTCGCCCGGTCAAGCCGGGCGACGACATCGAGCTTAAACGCGGCCATGTGAACAGCCGCAGGCTTGATGTTGTCGGGGGCAATGCCACCTTCAACTCGTATGACCTTGCGAGTTCGCATCATGTGGCGCGGCATTCTCGTTTTCATATTGCTGGCGATATCGGTGGTCGCCGCCGACGCGCAGCGCCGGGAGATCAATCCGATCCCGTTTTCGCACTCCCCGTGCAGCGTGCTCGACAATCGTCCCTGCACGCCGTCCTATTGCAGCCCGCTCGAACACGGTCCCTGCATTCCCGAGATCGACTATCCCTATGGCGAGAACCTCCAGCTCACGATCCAGAGCGTCCCGTCCGAGGCCGATCGCGCCAAATAC
>NZ_JBFULT010000643.1:0-3954 GCF_054049755.1 Bradyrhizobium sp. P5_C11_2 | reverse complement strand
CTCCCAGGTCGAGGACCTGCTTCCGGTGATCTCGTTCGGGTCCAAAAAGGACGGTGAGACGGAGAAGAAACACGGCGAGTTCGTCGCACGCATGGTGGAGCGCGGCTACACCGAGCGTCAGGTTCGCCGGCTCGTCGAGTGGTACATGCGCGTAAAGCAGGCCGGTTGAGACGGATGAGAAAGTGGCCATTCACATTATTGACAGGCGCCTGAATCCAGGCGGCAAGAGTCTTGAGAACCGCCAGCGGTTCTTGCGTCGGGCCAAATCCCTGGTGCAGGGCGCCGTCAAGAAGACCTCGCAGGAACGCGACATCAAGGACGTCCTGGAGGGTGGTGAGGTCACGATCCCGCTCGACGGYATGCACGAGCCGCGCTTCCGCCGCGAAGGTGGCACCCGCGACATGGTGCTGCCCGGCAACAAGAAGTTCATCGAGGGCGATTATCTCCCTCGATCCGGCCAGGGCAGCGCCAAGGATTCCGGTCCGGGCGAAGGCGACAGCGAGGATGCCTTCCGCTTCGTCCTGAGCCGCGACGAATTCGTCGATCTGTTCCTCGACGATCTCGAGCTTCCCGATCTCGCCAAGCGCAAGATCGCGCAGAGCGAGAGCGAGGGCATCCAGCGCGCCGGCTATACCACCTCGGGCTCGCCCGCCAACATCTCGGTCAGCCGGACGGTGCGGCTCGCGCTGGCGCGCCGCATCGCGCTCAAGCGTCCCCGCAAGGAGGAGATCGAGGAGCTGGAAGCCGCGATCGCCGCGTGCACCGACGAGGACGAGCGCATTGTGCTCCTCGCTCAGCTCGAAAAGCTGAAGGCGAAATCGAAGCGGATTCCCTTCATCGATCCGATCGACATCCGCTATCGCCGCTTCGAGACGGTGCCCAAGCCCGTCGCGCAGGCCGTGATGTTCTGCCTGATGGACGTCTCCGGCTCGATGTCCGAGCACATGAAGGACCTCGCCAAGCGCTTCTACATGCTGCTCTACGTGTTCCTCAAGCGCCGCTACAAGCATGTCGAGATCGTCTTCATCCGCCACACCGACCGCGCCGAGGAGGTGGACGAGCAGACGTTCTTCTATGGTCCGGCCTCCGGCGGCACCCTGGTCTCCAGCGCGCTCCAGGCCATGCACGAGATCGTGCGCGAGCGCTTCAACCCGTCGGACTGGAACATCTACGCCGCCCAGGCCTCCGACGGCGACAACTCCTATTCCGACGGCGAGCTCACTGGGCTCCTGCTGACCGACAAGATCCTTCCGGTCTGCCAGTTCTTCGCCTATCTCGAGGTCGGCGAGTCCGGCGGCAGCGCCTTCGACCTCTCCGACTCCTCGCTCTGGACCCTCTACGAGCGCCTGCGTAACGGCGGYGCACCGCTCTCGATGCGCAAGGTCAGCGAGCGCAGCGAGATATTTCCGGTGTTCCACGACCTGTTCCAGCGCCGCGACACTCAGGAGAAGGCCGCTCCATGACGGAACGATTGTTCGAAGGCGCGGATTGGAATTTCCACACCTTGCAGCGCATCACCGATGCCTGCGAGGAGGTGGCGATGAACGATCTCGGGCTCGACGTCTATCCGAACCAGATCGAGGTCATCACCGCCGAGCAGATGCTGGATGCCTACTCCTCCGTCGGCATGCCCCTGTTCTACAAGCACTGGTCGTTCGGAAAGCACTTCGCCTACCACGAGGCCTCCTACCGCAAGGGCCTGATGGGGCTTGCCTACGAGATCGTGATCAACTCCTCGCCCTGCATCTCCTACCTGATGGAGGAGAACACGGCGACGATGCAGACGCTGGTGATCGCGCACGCTGCCTTCGGCCACAACCACTTCTTCAAGAACAACTATCTGTTCAAGCAGTGGACCGACGCGGACGGCATCCTGGACTATCTCGATTTCGCCAAGAACTACGTCGCAAGTTGCGAGGAGCGCTATGGCCGCGTCGAGGTCGAGCGCACGCTGGACGCCGCGCATGCGCTGATGTCGCACGGCATCGACCGCTACCCCGGCAAGAAGAAGCTCGACCTTCGCGCCGAGGAAAAGCGGGCAGGGCGCCGCCGCCAGCATGAGGAGGAGGTCTTCAACGACCTCTGGCGCACCGTGCCCAAGGGCGCCTCGAAGACCCGGGCCGCGCTCAGCATGGAACGGCGCCGCAAGCTGCTCGGCCTGCCGCAGGAGAACCTGCTCTACTTCCTGGAGAAGAGCGCGCCGCGGCTCGCGCCCTGGCAGCGCGAGCTTTTGCGCATCGTCCGCCACATCGCGCAATATTTCTATCCGCAGAGCCAGACCAAGGTGATGAACGAGGGGACGGCGACCTACGTCCACTATCGCATCATGACCAAGCTGCACCAGGAGGGCCGGCTCACCGACGGCAACTTCCTCGAATTCCTGCAATCCCACACCAATGTGGTGTTCCAGCCCGAATTCGACGATCGGCGCTTCTCCGGCTTCAATCCCTATGCGCTCGGCTTCGCCATGATGCAGGACATCGAGCGCATCGTGGCCCGGCCGGAAGACGAGGACCGCGAATGGTTCCCCGACATTGCCGGCAAGAACGACGTGATGGGCGTGCTGCGCGACGTCTGGGCCAATTACCGCGACGAGAGCTTCATCGGCCAGTTCCTGAGCCCCAAGCTGATGCGGCAGTTCCGCATGTTCCATTTGCACGACRATCCCGAGGAGCGCGCCGGCATCCGGGTCGACGCCATCCACGACGAGCGTGGCTTCCGCCGGGTGCGGMGCGAACTGGCGCGGCAGCATGACGTCGGCTACATCGACGCCAATATCGAAGTGGTCGATGTCGATCTGTCCGGCGACCGCCGGTTGATCGTGCACCATCGCGTCATCAAGGGCGCCCAGCTCAACGAGACCGATGCCAAGCGGGTGCTCCAGCATCTCGCCGACCTCTGGACCTATGACGTCGCGCTGATCGAGGTCGACGCCAACGACAAGGTCCTGCGCGAATATGTCGTGAGCCCGCGGCCGATCCCGGCGGCGGCTTGAGGCTGGCGGCAACTCCTACAGCGCCATGAAACTAGCCCTGCAACGACCGCGAGGGAGGTGCGCTCCCTCCCCCGCTTGCGGGGGGAGGGTTGGGGAGAGGGTGTCTCCACATTGGGACTCCCCCAGAGGAGAGAGCCCTCACCCGGCGCCATAGCCGATGCGAAGCATCGGCGTTTTTGAAGAACGGCGGCCAAGGGCCGCCTATGCCGACCTCTCCCGCAAGCGGGAGAGGTTTCAGAACTCGCGGCTGCTAAAGCGATCAACGGGAACCCGCGGTGCTCTGCGCCGGCCGTTTCTTGGCCGGCTTCTTCTTGGCGGCATTCAAGGCCACGGCCGCGCGGATCAGCGCCTTCAGCGCCTTCTCGTTGATTTTTTCGCCTTCGCGAATATCGATGGCGCGCCTCACGTTTCCGTCGAGGCTGGAATTGAACAGGCCCGCGGGGTCCTCCAGCGCCGCCCCCTTGGCAAAGGTCAGCTTCACGACGGCCTTGTAGGTCTCGCCAGTGCAGATGATGCCGTCGTGCTCCCACACGGGAACGCCGCGCCACTTCCATTCCTCGACCACATCGGGGTCAGCGTCCCTGATCAGGGCGCGAATCCGTCCCAGCATCTCGCCCCGCCAGTCGCCGAGCTCCTTGATCCTGCCGTCGATCGATTTGGACGCCGACGCTCCGTCCGCGTCCTTTGCGCTGGCCTTCTTCACCGCGACGGCCTTCTTCATGACCTCGCCTCGCGCTGCATGCCGCTGCGCCGGTCAAGATAGGGCAGTGCAAACAAATACAGCCCGGTCGCAAGCAGCGGAATCAGCGGGACGAGCGCCAGGAAGCCGATCCACACGGCCTGCAGCTGCAGCGTCATCGCGACGATGTTGGCGATGACGGCGAGCGTGAAGGCGATGGACAGCCAGCGATGGATCTGTCGAATCCACATGTTCGAACTCAATGGGACCTCCTCTGAGA
>NZ_JBFULT010000642.1:0-3956 GCF_054049755.1 Bradyrhizobium sp. P5_C11_2 | reverse complement strand
GCTGAATTGCAAGGCGATGGTCGAGCGCGCGGAGAAGGATGCGAATGCCGCGAGCGAGGCCGAGCTGACCCGCTGCCGCCAGGTCATCCGCGAATGGGCCCTGCGCGATGCGCGGACGACCGTGGACGAACAAGGACGTCCGCTGAAATAGCCACACGCCGCGCTATGTTTCCTCCCCCGCAAGGGGGGAGGGAGCGCGATGTGCGCTGGGATGCAGTGTGATCTCATAGCCGGCATTCATTGCGCGCAGCGTCGAAGGGGGCGTCAGCAATTGCGCATCTTTGAGTTCACGCGCTCCCACATAGCCCGCCGGCGACCACAGCAGCGCCCTGCCCTGCGTCACCAGAAAACTCTCCTCGCCCTGCTGCACCATTGCGCCGTCGGGAAGCTGGTCGAGCGGCACCAGCAGCGCGTGGAGCCGCTTCCTGCCCTGATCGAGCCGCTCGTGGTGCAGCACCGTGTCGATGTCGTGCATGCGGACAGTATGCAGCCGATTGCCTTTCTCCCACGCAGCCCGGAAGCGATTGGCATCGTCACGGCGGCAGTAGAAGCAGGGGCGATGGCCGGCGGCGAGCGCGGTGGCCTCGTCGAGGAAGAACAGCTCGGTCCAGCTATGCGTCGCCATCACCTCGCGGCGGCGGCCACGGAATTCGCACGTGCAGGTGAGCCATGCCGGCGACGACCATCGCTTTTTGAGCAGCGTCTTGGTCGCGGGATCATGGATGATGCCGCGATTGCCGGTGAACAGGCCACGATGCGGCGTGGCGATGATGTCGCCGGTGGGCGTGACGCGGTTCTGCAGGGGCATGGCGCCAATCTTCTCCCTCTCCCCGTTCTTACGGGGAGAGGGTCGGGGTGAGGGGCTGCATCCACAGATATGGTGGGAGCGCGACTCGCGGAAGCTCCCCCTCACCGGGATGCATCTGGCGATGCAATCCGGCCTCTCCCCGCACGCGGGGAGAGGCGAAGAAGATCACGCCGCGCCGTCGCGGAGCGGCGGGTGGTAGGACAGCGCGGTGTCCCAGGGGAAGAAGATCCAGGTGTCCTGCGAGACTTCGGTGATGAAGGTGTCGACCAGCGGACGCCCCTTCGGCTTGGCGTAGACGGTGGCGAAATGAGCGTCCGGCAGCATTTCGCGCACCAGCTTGCCGGTCTTGCCGGTGTCGACGAGATCATCGACGATCAGGAGCCCCTTGCCGGTGCCGCCGCCGAGCTTCATCGCCGCGTCCGAAATGCCCTTGAGGACCTGGAGCTCGCCCTGCTTGTTATGGTCGTAGCTGGCGATGCAGACGGTATCGATGATGCGCACCCCGAGCTCGCGCGCCACGATCGCGGCCGGCACCAGGCCGCCACGCGTGATCGCGATCACCGCGTGGAACGGGCCGACCTCGTTGAGCCGCCAGGTCAGCGCCCGGCAGTCCCGGTGGAACTGGTCCCACGAGACCGGAAAGGCCTTGCCGGCCTTCTCCTGCGCATTCAGTTCCGGTGCTTCACCAGCCATCGTCGTCTCCTGCTTCGTCTGCCGGCAGCTACCGGGTGATGTTCAATCCCGCCAGCATTTCCTTCACCGCCGCCATCGCCGCCGCCAGCTTGTCCGCGTCGCGCGAGCGCACCACCAGATTGGTGTTCGGCTTCGAGTCTTCGTCCATGAAGGGATAGCTGCCGATGATGGTGTCGGGGTGCTCGGCGGCAATCGCCCGCAGCGGGCTGCCGATGTCGCCCTCCCGCGCGTTGGCGCGGACCGATTCGGACAGCATGCGCACGCCGGATTTCAGCTTGGGCGAGACGATGTCCATCATCGCCTGCATGATCGACGGCACGCCCGCCATCACGATGACATTGCCGATCTTGAAGCCGGGGGCGAGAATCGTCGCGCTCTGGATCAGTTCGGCGCCGTCGGGGATGCGGGCCATGCGCAGGCGGGCCTCGTTGAGGTCCTGCTCGCTCCAGCGCTCGCGGAAACGGGCGACCACCTCCGGGTGATGGTCGATGCCGACGCTGAACGCCTTGGCGACGCTGTCGGCGGTGATGTCGTCATGGGTCGGCCCGATGCCGCCGGTGGTGAAGACGTAGGTGTAGCGATGCCGCAGTGCATTCAAGGCGGCGATGATGTCGTCCTCGTCGTCGGAGACGACCCGGACTTCCTTGAGATCGATGCCGATATTGGTCAGGTACTCGGCGATGAAGCCGATATTCTTGTCCTTGGTCCGGCCGGACAGGATTTCATCCCCGATGACCAGAATGCCCGCCGTGACGATCTCGCTCATGCCTTAAGTCCCTTAACCTGTCGCGCCGAATTTGCCGGGGTAACGCGTTGAAGTCACGCGGTTTTGCTGCCGAAATAAGCAGTCCTCAGCCATTTTTTCAGGCAAGCCCCCGGCCATCCCCGGCAAATGTCGCAAGTCCATGCTTATCGCGCTGGCCCGGCCCTTGCTACCACCTAGGAAAGTCATGCACTCTTGCCGCATGGCCACAGGACGTTGCGGTCTTCACCGAGGCCTGGCGACCTGACCATTGGCTGCAACGCCTGGGGGAACAGTCGGGATCTATGGCAGTCGCGTTTGATGAAATGAATATTCCAGGTGGGGACCTTCGCCCCGCCTATCAGGAGCTGGCGCGCTGGCTCAAGGAGACACCTCCCGAGGCGCTCGAATATCGCCGCCAGGAGGCCGAGCTCCTGTTCCGCCGGATTGGCATCACCTTTGCGGTCTATGGCGATTCCGAGTCGACCGAGCGCCTGATCCCCTTCGACGTGATCCCGCGGATCATGTCCGGCAAGGAGTGGGCGCTGCTGGAGAAGGGCCTCAAGCAGCGCGTGCGTGCGCTGAACATGTTCCTGCGCGACATCTATCACGGCCGCGACATCCTGCGCGCCGAGGTGGTGCCCGACGACCTGATCTTCCAGAACCCGGTGTTCCGGCCCGAGATGAACGGCCAGCAGGTGCCGCACGACGTCTACGTGCACATCGCCGGCATCGACATCGTCCGGGTCGACGCCGAAGACTTCATCGTGCTGGAGGACAATGCGCGTACGCCGTCCGGCGTGTCCTACATGCTGGAAAACCGCGAGATCATGATGCGGCTGTTTCCGGACCTGTTCGCCCGCCACAGGGTGGCGCCGGTGGAACGCTATCCGGACGAGTTGCTCTCCGCTCTTCGCTCGGTCGCGCCCCAGGGCGCCTCGGGCGAGCCGACCGTCGCCCTGCTCACGCCCGGCGTCTACAACTCGGCCTATTACGAGCACTCCTTCCTCGCCGATAAGCTCGGCATCGAGCTCGTGGAGGGGCGTGACCTCATCATCAAGAACAACGAAGTGTTCATGCGGACGACCGAGGGGCTGAAACGGGTCGACGTGATCTATCGCCGCGTCGACGACGATTTCATCGACCCCCTCACCTTCCGCCCCGATTCCGTGCTCGGCGTGCCCGGGCTGATGTCGGCCTACGCGGCCGGCAACATCACGCTGGCCAATGCCGTCGGCACCGGCATCGCCGACGACAAGGCGATCTACTCCTACATGCCGGACATCGTGAAATTCTATCTCGGCGAGGAGCCGATCCTGAAGAACGTGCCGACATGGCGCTGCCGCGAGCCGAAGGACCTCGCTTATGTGCTCGACAATCTCGGCGACCTCGTCGTGAAGGAGGTGCACGGCTCCGGCGGCTACGGCATGCTGATCGGCCCCGCCGCGACCAAGGCAACCATCGAGGCCTTCCGCGAAAAGCTCAAACGCGAGCCGGAAGGCTTTATCGCCCAGCCGACGCTGGCGCTCTCGACCTGCCCGACCTGCACGGCGTCCGGCCTCGCGCCGCGCCACGTCGACCTGCGGCCCTTCGTGCTCACCGGCAGCAAGAGCACCACCATCGTGCCCGGCGGGCTGACACGCGTCGCGCTGAAGGAAGGCTCCCTGGTGGTGAATTCGAGCCAGGGCGGCGGCACCAAAGACACCTGGATAC
>NZ_JBFULT010000641.1:0-3959 GCF_054049755.1 Bradyrhizobium sp. P5_C11_2 | reverse complement strand
CCGCCATGATCACCACGCCGATCTCGTCAGGCGCGCAGTCGCGGATCAGGCGGCCGTCGGCATCGAGCTGCACGATGCGCACGCGCGCGTAAGGCATCGGCAGACCGACCGAGCCGAGCCGGATCGGCCGGTCCGGGTAGGCCATGGTGTGCACGCTCGAGGTCTCGGTCATGCCGTAGACCTCGACTACCGGCAGCTTCAGCCTCTCCTGGATCGCCGAGCCGACCGCCACGGGAATCGCCGAGCCGCCGCCCGCGGCATATCTGAGGCTCGAGATGTCAGCGTTGCCCGGCGGCACCCCGAGCGTTGCGGCAAGCACCGTCGGCACGCTCGACAGCGCCTCCGGCCTGAAGCGCTCGACCAGCTGCCAGATATTCTTCACCGCATTTGGATTGCGCCATCCGCTGGGCGACAGCACGACGAGCGAGCCGCCGCCCGACAGCGTCGTCAGCACCTGCGTCAGCGATCCCCCGACGTGAAACAACGGCATGCCGAACAGCATGTTGCCGCCGGGCCCGGACTTCAGCAGCAAATTGAGCCCCCAGGCCTGATAGACCTGGTTGGCATGGCTGTGCCGCACCAGTTTTGGCGTGCCGGTGGTGCCGCCGGTGTGGAAATAGGCGGCGATGTCGCTGCCGAGAATCTTACGGCCGCTGACCAGCCGGTCGGACGGTTGCTGCTTGATCAGGTCGTTGAAGGCAAAGATTCCCTTCGCGGGATCGCCACCACCAAACACCTGCACGATCGCCTTGAGGTGCTTGAGCCGCGGGCGGATCTGCTCGACCTTCTGCCAGATGTCGGTGCCCGGCATCGGCCCGAGCGCCACCAGGATCTTCGTGTTCGCAGCTTCCAGGATCTCCGCGATCTGGTGCGGCTCCAGCAACGGATTGACGGGATTGGCGATGCCAGCGGCCTCCGCGCCGAACAGCGTCACGAACGCGTCCGGCACCAGCGGCAGCATGAAGCTGATGACGTCGTCCTTCTCCGCCCCAAGCGCGTGAAACATATTTGCGGCCTGCGTGACGCGCGCGATGAAGTCGCGGTACGTCACGACGAGGGGCGTGTCGGCCGGATCGGCGTTTTGCAGGAACTGGATCGCTGCCCCGTCGGGATTGCGCGCCGCACCGAGCCTGATGGCGTCAAGGGTGCTCTCGGCCGCGACGCGGTCGGCGTAAGGGACCTGCTCGAAGGCCCGGACCGCCGCGTCGGTCGCCAGGTCCGGATAGTCATTGCCGATCAGCCGATCGAGCGCGTGGATGCCCGCCATGGAATTCCGTCCTCCCTCTGTTCATTGCCCCGCCCCCTGTCTTTTGACATTTTGGTTCGGCGAGGCGCCGACCGATTGCCGGCCAACCGGGAACACAATGATGGATGATTTGCCGTTCGTCTATTGCCTAGCGGCTGCAACAACGGGGTTCGGATCGGACGGGATTTGAACCTCTGTGGCCGATCGGGGGACCAAGAACAGGCATCGGATTCACCTGCCAGCGTCCTGCCGCAAGACTTGAGGTCATCATGACTATGCCCCTGCGGGATCGCATCGGACGGCTCACCACTGCGCTCGCCATCGCAGCGGCGATCGCCCTGCCCCGTGCGGCGCTCGCCGAGGACAGCCAGCTCGACAAGATGCGCGCCAAGATCGCGGCCTTCATCGGCGACAAGATGGAGAAGCTGGGCGGCTCGCGCATCATCTACAAGGTGGACAGCGACGGCTTGCGCGAGAGCGTCGTCATGGATTTGCGCGACGACGTCTACAAGACCTTACGCGAGGGCAAGATCGCCTTTTCCGGTCTTGCGATCCGCGACGGCGGCGTCGAATTGAAGATCGTGGACGCCAAGGGCCGCGAAGAGCTGAAGCGCAAGCTCGCCTCAGCCGCGGAGGGATTGACGTCGCATGCGCTCGCCATGACCGACGGCGGCGACGGACTGGTCAGGCTCGTGCCGACCGATGCAGCATCCGCCGCGCGGCTGCGCGATCTCGTCGAAGACGCCATCGCCATGATCGAGCAGCGCCTCAAGGATGCCGGAATCAAGCTCGCCAGCGTCCAGCCTGACGGCACGGACCGCATCCGCATCTTCCTGCCCGGCATGATGGAGCCCGAGCAGGTGACCAGGATCTTCGCCACGAAGGTCAAAGTCAGCTTCCGCCTGGTCGACCTCTCGATGCCGGCGGTACAGGCTCAATCGGGTACGCCGCCCGCCGGCACGGAAGTCCTGCTCGGCTTCAAGGACGGGCGCCCTTATCTGGTCGCCAAGGACAGCGCGCTCGACGGCGACGACATCAGCTATGCGGGCCCGGGCTTTGCGAGCGGCACGAAGGACCCGATCGCCTCGTTCCGCTTCAATGGCCGCGGCACGCGGCGCTTCGCCCACATCACCGAAGAGAACATCGGAAAACCCTTCGCCATCGTGCTCGACGACAAGGTGATCTCAGCCCCCGTGATCCGCGAGCCCATCACCGGCGGCTCGGTCCAGATCTCCGGCAATTTCACCCTGGAGGAGGCCAACAGCGTCGCCATGATGCTGCGCGCCGGGGCGCTGCCGGGACACCTCGGCCTCGTCGAGCAGCAGGTCGTGCAGCCCGCCGCCAAGCCGTAGGCGAAGATCGCCCCACGCCTCCGCCTCCCCCGGGCGCCCAGGTCCATCCGCCACGCCGAAGCCCGCACCGGGACCCGAATCACGGGCGGGCTGCAGCCATGCGCACATCCAAACGGGCAATTGCCGAAACGCACGATCAGGCTAAAATTTGCCTCTTGCGGCACGACGGCCGAAGGCTCCATTCAAGCGGTCGTCATTCGATTTCGGCTATACGGGTACCGACCAGCACTGAAGGCCTTACGCGGGGACAATACCATGCCGTCCGGCAGCGCAGACATTTCCTCGATCCTCGATCGCATTCTCGATGCGGCGACGGACAACCTCAGGATCGCTAAGATCCTGGTCCAGATGGGCCTCGATCCCAACAATGTCACCTACGACGCGATCTTCAATAGGATGCTGGAGATCTTCGTCCACAACATCACGCTGGCCAATCTGTTCGCCGCGGTCGGCGCCGGCTTCTTCGTCGCCACCCTCTTGATGCGGACGATGGTGCCCCTGCGCGTCGCCAACATGGTCGGCTGCGCATTCTTCGCCGTCTTCGGCGCGCTCTCCGCAAATGTCTCGACGTTCCTGCTGTATCTTCTGTTGCTCCCGATCAACGCCTTGCGCCTGCGGCAAATGCTCAAGCTCGTCAAGAAGGCGCGCCACGCAGCCGAAGGCGACATGTCGATCGAGTGGCTCAAGCCGTTCATGACCGAGCGCAAATATCGCCGCGGCGACACGCTCTTCAAGCTGCGCGATCCGGCGAACGAAATGTTCCTCACGGTCACCGGCAAGTT
The DNA here is from genome assembly GCF_054049755.1 of Bradyrhizobium sp. P5_C11_2. Classification (NCBI taxonomy): domain Bacteria; kingdom Pseudomonadati; phylum Pseudomonadota; class Alphaproteobacteria; order Hyphomicrobiales; family Nitrobacteraceae; genus Bradyrhizobium; species Bradyrhizobium sp. P5_C11_2. The sequence goes on along the minus strand of NZ_JBFULT010000641.1, from coordinate 579 downwards.
CCTCGTCAAGGAAATCAACATCGAGATCCTGCCTGGAACTCTCATGGGAGAGCTCGGCTTCCTTACGCCCGACAACCGGCGCACCGGAACTGTCGAATGCATCGAAGACGGTCAGGTCTTGACGATCACTTATGACCGGCTGCTCGAGATCTATTTCCAGGATCCGCAGTTCGGCTACTACTTCCTGGTCCTCACCAGCCAGCGTCTCCTGCAGAACATCCAGCGTTTGCAGGACCAACTGACTGCTGAACGAGCCGCAACCACGAACAGGATTGCTTGATCGGCGCGACGGATCCGGCGCCGCCGCTCAGCTCAACAGCAGCGCCATGCCGGGATCGCCCTTCTCCATCGCACGCCGATAGGCCGGCCGGGCACCGATGCGGCCGAGATATTTGATCACACTCGGGCAGCGCGACAGGTCGTAGGGCTGGAAGTAGCGCATCGTGGTGAGCGAGAAGCCCATCATGATGTCGGCCGTGGTGAAGGCGCTGCCGGCCAAATATTCGGCGTCGCGAACGCGCGCGTCGACCAGATCCAAGGCACGGTCGACGCGCGCCTTGGTCGCAAGCAGCATCGGAT
>NZ_JBFULT010000640.1:0-4002 GCF_054049755.1 Bradyrhizobium sp. P5_C11_2 | reverse complement strand
GACGGAGAGCTTGCTTCCGAGCAGCAACGCGTTCAGCCCGGTCGGATAGAGGCTCGGCCCACCATCCATATCGAGCTCGCCAAGGTCGAACCAGCGCGCGACAATCTGCTCGCCGTTATCCTCGCGGAAATCAATCCGGTCCTGGCCGGCGAACGCGCCCTCTGGAAACGCGACCTCGGCGATGAACATCACCTCGTGCCCGGTCGATCCTTCGTGCACAAAGATGTTCTCCATCACCAACGGCTCGCCTGTGATGGTGATGTCGATGCCGAGCTCCTCGTTGAACTCACGCACCAGCGCGGCGCGCCAGCTCTCGCCGAACTCGATCTCGCCGCCGAGCGGGCGCACGCCCTTGATCCGTCCCGCATCGTCGCGCACCTCGGCCGCGAGCAGCCGCCCGTCCCGCCAGTGCAGGCCGATCGCGACGACGCGGATATGGGTATGCGGGCGCCAGGTAGTCATGGAGCATCGTTATCGTGCGCGCCACCTCGGTGCAATGCGCAGCCTTGATCCGCGACTCCTCGCCTGCCATTGTTCGGCCGCCCACCACGGCAACGAGAAATGAAGGCAGGTGACCGAGATGAGCAGCGTGAACAAGCCGGGCGGAAACTACCTGCCGGTGATCATCCATGGCGGAATTGCGTATGTCAGCGGTCAGCTGCCGCGTCGTGGTGAAGACCTGCTGTACGCCGGCAAAGTCGGGGCGGGTGTCGATATCGAGGCCGCAAAAGAGGCGGCGGCCCTCTGCGCCGATCTCTGCATTGCGGCGATCAACCACGCAACAGGCGGCGAAGACAGGATCGTCCAGGTCCTCCAGCTGGTCGGATACATCGCCTCGGCGCCGGGATTCACCCAGCAGTCGCAAGTCATGAACGGTGCCTCGGACCGGCTGATCGAACGGCTCGGCGATCGCGGCCGTCACGCCCGGACATCCGCTGGCGTCGCCGAATTGCCGCGGGGCGCTCCGGTCGAGCTGAATATGATGGCTGCTGTTCGGCCGTAGGCCTGTCGATCGGTGATCGACGCGGCGACAGGCGGCCCTATGTCACGAGATATTTGGCGACCGCCGCCTCGTCCCACGCAATCCCGTTGCCGGGCTCCTCGCCCGGCAGCGCAAAACCGTCCTTGATCTTCAGCCGCGTCGAAAGCACTGCGTCGGCCCAGTCGACATATTCCAGCCAATGCGCGGTCGGGGTCACGCACAGCAGATGCGCGCTGACTTCCGAGAACAGGTGGGTGGACATTTCGATGCCGGCGGCGTGCGCCAGTGACGCGGCGCGGAGCCAGCCGGTGACGCCGCCGATGCGCTGCACGTCCGGCATCACGTAATCGCAGGCCTCCGCAGACAGCGCCGACTGCATCGCGAAGGCGCTGTCGAAGTTCTCGCCGATCTGGACCGGCGTGCGCAGCGCGTCCGCGATGCGGGCGCAACCGGCGTAGTCGTCGTGGCGGATCGGCTCCTCGATCCAGGTCAGCCCCTCGTCGTCGAGCATCTCGCCGCGGCGGATGGCCTCGGTCACCGTCAGTGCCTGATTGTAGTCGCACATCAGCGTCACCTGGTCGCCGACCGCTTTTCGCACCGCGCGCACCACGGCGAGATCCTCCCGCGCATCGGGCCGGCCGACGCGGATCTTGGCGGCGTGAAAACCCTCGGCCAGCAGCTTATGCGCCTCGTCGACCGCAGCGCCCGCCGGCATGATGCCGAGCCCCTTCGAATTGTAGGCCCTGACCGGCTTCGGCGCGCCGCCGAGCAGGCGCGCCAGTGGCAGGCCGCGTGTGCGCGCCAGCGCATCCCACGCCGCCATGTCGATGCCGGATTGCGCCAGCCGCTGCAGGCCGGCCAAACCCAACAGCGTGAAGCGCTGGGTCAGCTTGCGCTCTATCTCGAACGGCAGCAGCGCGTCGCCTGTGAGCAGCTCCGACATTTCCGCGACCATCGCCGTCAGCGGCTTCAAGGCCGAGGGCGTGATCGAGAACAGATAGGCGTGCCCCGTTGCGCCCTGGTCGGTCTCGCAATCGATCAGCACCAGCGGTGCCTTTGCGACGGCGCCGGTCGAGGTCTGGAGCGGCAGGTTCATCGGCACGATCACGGGCCGCGCATGGAAGCGTTTGATGCGGATGGATTCGGTCATGGGATCTCCCGGCGGAGCGGATGCAGCTCGTTGCCGATCTTAAGCATCTGTGATGAAACGAAAAGCCGCCTGAGGCGACCACCATAAAATGGGGTTGCGCCGGTCCGCGTTTATTGGCTCTGTGCCGCCGCATTCCTTGCCGCAAAACCCCCGATTTTGCGACAAAATCGCACATAACGGAGCCACAGAGTGAAACAAGAGATCTCCGAAGAACAGCACAAGAGCGGCATCCTGACCGGCGCCGTGATCGCCTTCCTCCTGCTCGCTTTGCCGCTCGCGGTGTGGCTGGACCTGACGGAGCTCAGCAAGACGGCGTTGCGCCGTCAGGCCGCCGATCTCAATTCGGTCATATCGAGCGTGCGCGGCTATTATGCGGCCAATGTGGTCGGCCGTGTCCTCGCCAACCCCAACGGCACCACCAGGGTCGTTCACAACTACGAATCCGTTCCCGGCGCGATCCCGATCCCGGCCACGCTGTCGCTGGAGCTCGGACGGGTGATCGGGGCGCAGCAGGAAAACATCACCTACCGTTTCGTCTCGGACTTCCCGTTCCAGAACCGCGCGCCGCACCAGCTCGACAAATTCGAGAAGGATGCGCTGGAGGCCCTGCGCGCCGACCCCGAGCGGAAGATCGTCGAAACCGAGACCTCGCTGTTTAACGACAAGGTCCGCCTGGTCGCCCCCGTCTTGATGGGACCGGCCTGCGTGAGCTGCCACAACAGCCATCCCGAGAGCCCGAAGAAGGACTGGAAGGTCGGYGACRTCAGAGGCATCCAGGAGGTGATCATCGCGCAGCCGATCGCCGCCAACATCTTCTCGTTCAAGTTCCTGCTGGCCTATTTCCYGATCGCCGCGGGCAGCGGCCTGTCCTTCCTCTCGCTCCAGCGCCGCCAGGCCGGGCGTATCAAGAACATGAACAAGGAGCTCGAATCCGCGAACGACTTCCTCGCCTCGCTCTCGATGAAGATCTCGCGCTACATCCCGCCGCAGGTCTACAGGAGCATCTTCTCCGGCCAGAAGGACGTCACCATCCACACCGAGCGCAAGAAGCTCACCATCTTCTTCTCCGACATCCAGAATTTCACCGCGACCGCCGAGCGGCTTCAACCCGAATTGTTGACCCAGCTCCTCAACGAATATTTCACCGAGATGTCGGCGATCGCCCACCAATATGGCGGCACCATCGACAAGTTCATCGGCGACGCCATGCTGATCTTCTTCGGCGACCCCGAGACCAAGGGCGACCGTGCCGACGCGCAGGCCTGCCTTCAGATGGCCTGGCGCATGCAGCATCGCCTCGTCGAGCTCAATGCGAAATGGCGCGCCTCCGGCATCGAGCTGCCGTTCAAGGCCCGCATGGGCATCAATTCCGGCTATTGCAATGTCGGCAATTTCGGCAGCAGCGATCGCATGGACTACACCATCATCGGTGCGGAAGCGAACCTCGCCGCGCGTCTGCAATCGATCGCCGAGCCCGGCGGCATCGTGCTGAGCTACGAGACCTTTGCGCTGGTCAGCGAGACGGTGCGCGCGCACGCGCTGCCCGCGATCACGATGAAGGGCATCAGCCGCGAGGTGATTCCCTATTCGGTCGACGCGCTGAACGATGCCGCGGCGGAGAAGAGCGGGGTGATCACCGAACGCGCGCCGGGGCTCGAGCTCTATCTCGACCCTGCGGTGGTGAAGTCCGGCGATGCGGCGCGGGTGCGCTCACTGCTGGAGAGCGCACTGGYGTCGCTGAAGCCGGCGTGAGGCGGGTGTAGAGGTCGTCATGCCCGGGCTTGTCCCGGGCATCCACGTTCTTTGTGCCGCAAGAAACACGTGGATGGCCGGGACAAGCCCGGCCATGACGCCGGAGGAATTGGCCGTG
>NZ_JBFULT010000639.1:0-4026 GCF_054049755.1 Bradyrhizobium sp. P5_C11_2 | reverse complement strand
GCGCTGGACCAGCCAACGTGGAATTAAAGATTGGTCCCCGCGGAACCGATCCGGTGGCCCGCCGTTATTCTCTCGACCGGTGTGCTCTCGGAAATGCGGGCGCGCCGTCTCCACAGCGAGTGACTGAGCACCTCGCAGAAGACCCGCCCCACGCCGAAGAATTGGCCGCCCTCTCGCCCGGAGGGGGACAAGTCGATACACTCAGTTGGCAAGCGGGAGGCGTCGTCCGGCACTCGTCGGGACCACGCTCGTTGATCAAATCGAGGTCGAAATGTTGAGAGATCAATCCTCTGATCGAGCCAAGCGTGAAGCCAACAAGGCGTTCAAGCCTGCGAAAACGCAGAAGCCGATCAATGACTATGCGAAGGACCAGAACTCCTTGCACGAGAATCGCGAGCGGCTGAAGGCGGAGCGATTGGCCCGCGAGGCCAAGCCGGCAAGCCGCTCCGAATAGGAGCGCCGGCACCGGACGGCGATCGCGGATCACGCTGAAGGCGCGCCAAAATCCGCGCCTGATCTACAGCATCGAGAGCACGACGATCCCGTCCTCGACGTCCCCCGAAGCCAGCTGCGCCCGCGCCATGCGCTCGAATTCGGTCCGGTTCTTGTGAAGGTAGCTGAACGCCTGCTTCTGCGTCAGAAATGTCGTCGCAAGACGACACATCTGCCGGCCCGCGCCCAGCGCGAGAAAGAAGGTGATGGTGCCACCGCTGTCCGACTTGACTCTAGGCACGACCCGCACTCTTTGGCATGTGACCGGCCCTCTCCAGATTGTCGTCGGCGCTATGGAACGCGGCTATGGCGTCACCTTCTTCTTGCGCTTCGYCGGGGCGGGCGCCGGCAACGATGCTTGAAGGGTGGCGTCGGCCGCTTCCTTGGCTTCGCGCAGCTCTCGCAGCCGAGCCATGTTCTTGCGAACATCGACGGCTTGCTTTCCCGCATCCGCCATCGCCCGCGCTCCTTCTTCAGCAGCCAAACGCTGACGGTTCGAACGCGCGATGCTTTCGGGTGTCGGTTCTGCCGATTTCCTGGCGCTCATCCCTCACCCTGCTCCGCAACAGACAAAACCCGCTCAATCCCTGGGATCGAGCGGGCAGCATGGCCGTTTCAGTACATCCGTGAAACGGCCCAGAGGCCTTAAGCCAGCGAGAGATTCTCAGCGCTGACCTTGCCCCGCATCTTGTCGGTCTTGACCTCGAAGTTGACCTTTTGGCCCTCGGCGAGACCCGCAAGACCAGCCCGCTCGACTGCGCTGATGTGAACGAACACATCGTTGCCGCCGTCGTTGGGCTGAATGAATCCAAAGCCCTTCTGGCCGTTGAACCACTTCACGGTACCTGTCGTCATTTTTCTTCTCCAAAGCGCACATGCGCGCATTCCGCGTGACACTCACGCAGAACCGATTCAATTCGTCGATGTCTCTGGAAAAGGAGCCCGCGGGCGCATTCAACAAGGCACAGCGGCTGAACGAACTGCGTTAAAGTATACCTCATCATCGTCATTTGCAAGGCTTGCCCGGATTTAATTGCGCCCGCGGCTTCGGTGGAACATTTCCAGGCTTGAAGACGAAGACCTGCGGGCATCCGATGCGAGGCAAACGAGCCTTCGCAAGCATCGATTTGATATACGGTTTCAGGTCACGTCACATCGATCAGCGCATCCGCGCGACCATGTCGGGTCGACGTCATAGCGGCCCCTGCCTTCTCCGATCCAATCACCCCTGCGGGCGAGCAACGTATCCTTGTGGACATACGCGCCGTGGGTCTTTTGCTACGATTGCCCATCACCGCCCGGCACGCGGCTTTCATCGGTGATGAGAACGCCGGTTGCGCTCCCGCCTGTTCAGCAAGGGAGCAACACCATGGGACGGCGTCACTTCAAACAGACTCAATCCCTCAGGCAGCGGCTGGCGGATGAAGCCAAACGTCTGCGCGAGGAGGCGCGCTCGCTTCCTCCGGGTCGTCGCCGCGAGATGTTGCTGCGAAGGGTGCGGCAGGACGAGACGGCCATTCAGATCGATGCCTGGATCAGCTCTCCGGGCCTGAGGGCGCCGATATGATGCAGCTCAGTCTCGACTGAGCGCTCAGCGATCGCCGCCACCGAGTTGCCCGCGGAAGAACTGCACCACGGCGGCATTGAACTCGCGGTGAAAGGCTACCCTGTCGAATCCCGCCGGCACGTCGGCGCAGATGCGCGGGATGGCCGCCGCAAGCTCGGCCGAGCAAGGTGCGAGGAAAGCAAAGTGGCCGGCCGGAACGACGTGAATGTCAGGCTTGCCCGGCAGGCTTTCTGCAACGCGCGCCGTGCCCGAACCGTCGCCCACGCCCGGGCCGCCGAACTGCGACCGCCAGAACTGGAACGGCACCTTGACGGCGGCGAGGTTCTCGCGCGTCAGGACGCCCGGCGCGGGATCAACGATGACGGCTGTGCGGATGCGCGCATCCTGTATCGGGTCAGGCGGCGTCTCACCATTGTGAAGCTGTGCGCAAGCGCCGGTCGCCTCCTTGCAGAAACTCGCCACCCTCGCAAAATCCGGCCTGGTCCCCATCAGCACGAGGCCGGTAGCCCCTCCGAGCGAGAAACCGAAGAAGCCGATCCTGGCGGGATCGATCACCGCCCTGTCCTTCCAGTCGTGCAGCACGAAATCGAGCAGGCGGACCATGTCCGCGGGGGCGCGATCCCCAGACCGACAAGGTGTCGCGCCGCGAGGAGTCGCTATAGGTGTCGCCAGGATGATTGATGGCGGCGACGACGAAACCGGCATCGGCCAGCGCCTCCACGGTGTCGTGCTGTTGGACGAACGTCCCGCCCCGGCCGTGCGAGACAATGACCAGCGGCAGCTTTGCGCCGGTGACCGGACAATCCTTCACGCCCTTCAAGTCGAAATCGGCACCGACCGAAAGACTGCCCAGCGCCACATGTGTCGGCTCCGCCGCGCATGGATACCAGATCGCGCCCGCCAGGGCGGGATCGGATTCGAGAAGCTGAATGCCCGCGGCCTGCGCAGGCGAGCCAAGACAAGAGAGCGTGACGGCGAAAGCCAAAAGCGCGCTGCGCAACGGAAGTCCCCCTGACCAAGCCCATGAGCGAAGAAGGACAACAAAATTGTGGCTTCAATTGATCAGGTGTGGACACCGATCCCGCCGCACCGGCCGCTCGGGTGGCATGAGCGGCACTTGAGCCCGTCGGATCCCCGTCGATGTTCAAAGCGGCGCGGTTGGCACCAGGCGGGCGAACAGAGGCACGTTAGAGCGCCACAGCAAGCAGTCGCGCGCGCGAGCAGACTGGCCGGCAGCAAGCTCGGAAAGCTGCTTCCGTGAGAACACATGCCGCTCGCAGAAGAACGGTCGAAGGGGCGTGCGCGAGAAGAAATTGTAGAACAGCGCGCAGCGGTCACGCGCGATCGCCGGACGCCCACGATGGTAGTAACTGGCGACATCCGTGAAGATCACCGTGCCGGCCCTGCCGATGCAGGTCGTCACGTCGCCGCTCTCCAGCGTCGTGCCGAGCCGCTCCTCCAGCATTTCCTGCGTCAGGACAGGAAAGTTGGCACCGTCGAGTGAGTCGCTGCCGGGAAAGGGACGGTGCAGGATTTCGAGCGGGCCGGTGTCGAGGTCGACATCGTGCAGGTAGACGATCACCTTGACCATCCGCCGGTCCTCGACATCGCGATGCCATCTGCGTGCCGCCACCTGTCTGCCGTCGGCGACGGTATAGAAGAAGTTCAACGTGTCACATGCAGCAGGCAGGCCGAGATAGGCCTCGACGATGTTGAGGATGCGATCGTCGAGAGGCCAGCGGACGATATGCGGATGGCGCATCATGTCTTCGGCGCCGACCTGCACCGTGTATTCGCCACCAAACTCGCCCTTTCTGGCGCGGAGGGAATAGGCGTTCGCGATTTCGGTCGCCGATGCCCAAAGCGCGTCCGTGCCGGGCAAATCCAGCTTTTCGAGCGAGGTGATATAGACGCCGTTCTTCTCCAACCCTGCGACAATTTCCGCGTCAAGCGACGAGAGTTTGGGC
>NZ_JBFULT010000638.1:0-4026 GCF_054049755.1 Bradyrhizobium sp. P5_C11_2 | reverse complement strand
TCTGCGAGGTCAGGCCGTAAGGCGGCTACGGGACGCCTGATGCATTTGCCGGTCAGGGAGGCTAATGTAGGAACCATGACCGACGACAAGGTGAAGCGACGACTGACCACCGTGCTGTGCGCTGACGTGTACGGCTATTCTCGTCTCATGGAAGCAGACGAGACCGGAACGCTGGAGACGCTCCGCCGCTACCGCACGGCCATTGCGCGATTGGTCGAGCGTCACGACGGCCGCATCGTGAATACCTGGGGCGATGCCGTGATCGCCGAGTTCGCCAGCGTCGTCGAGGCCGTGCAATGCGCGGTCGAGATTCAGCAGGAAATCTCCCAGCAGGATTCGGACGCGCCTCAGGCAAACCCGATGCGGTTTCGCATCGGCATCAACCTCGGCGATGTGATGGTGGACGGCTCCGACATCTACGGCGACGGGGTCAATATCGCCTCGCGGCTGCAAGAACTCGCAGAACCCGGCGGCGTCGTGATCTCGAGCTCCGTCTACGATCAGGTGCACAACAAATTATCCGTTGGCTTCGACTGCCTCGGCCAGCGCCCCATGAAGAACATTGCTCCCCTGACCAGCTATCGGTTGACCCTGGGCGGCCGGACCGCCGGGCAAGGGAGCTTCCCGATCGAGGAAAGCCCAACTCCCCGAGAGACAGCTCGTGCTCCGCGGACTGGCGACAGGCACGAGCCATCCTCGTGGACGCAAGTCGTGTTGGATTGGCTAGCGAAGCTACCCCGCCCGGTTGCAGCAGCCCTCACGGTCTCGGCCTTTCTGATTCTGATCAATGTTTTCACGAGCCATAAGATCTGGTTCCATTGGCCAGTCGCAGCCATTCTCTTCGGTGTCGTCTTGCGGACGGCGCTTCGAGCTCGACCTGAATCGGATCGCAGGGGCGAGCGCTGAACGAGGCAGCACGACCGCATCTTCGCGCCTACCGCTGCATACCATGCGCCAGGGAGCGCTAGTCGTCATCGTCATAGGGACGCGGTTGCGCCTGCGGAGGTGGCGGCGGCGCACTGTTATAGCGCGGCGGCGGTGCAGCGCGATTGCGAGGGGCCTGCTGCTGCGGCGGCATCTGGTTATTGGACTGGAACACCGCACGGCAGCCGCTGGAGAGTTGCGGTGTGTTCTGTTGCAAGCAAGCCGTGATGCGGCTTACGTCCGGAATCTGGTCGCTGCACAGCCGCCACACATCCGGCGTGCAGGCCATCTGCTGTTCCATCGTGCCGCGATATTCCTGTGCGGACGCCGCGCCCTGCGCGACGATGCCGCCGATCGCAAGCGCCAAACCCAGCGCCATCCGCTCTGCTCGCATGTCCAGATCCTTCTCGATTCTCTCGAATTCTCTTCAATCAATGAGACGCAAGCTGGTTCTGGACCAACAAAAAAATGTGAAAGCGGCGCTGGAACCTTATTCGATTTTGCCGACTACGGCTTTTTGCCCGTTTCCGTGTGCCGCGCTTTCGCGTCCATCGGCGTCATGCCGAAACGCCGCCGAAATGTCCGGTGAAAATACGAGACGTCGTTGAAGCCGGAGAGATGGGCGATGTCGCTGATCTTGCCCGTCCGGTGCATCGGATCGCGCAGCATCCGTGCCGCCCGCAGTAGCCGCTGCTCCAGCACGAACTCCGAGAACGTGACGCCGCTGCGCTCGAACAGCAATTGAATGGTGCGAGGGCTGGCGCGATGGCGCCGCGCGAGGTCGGCGAGCGTGAGGCCGCCGTCGAGCCGCGCCAGAATGTCGGCCTTGATGGCTTCCAGCCGAGCCGCGGCGAGGCCGCGCTCCTTCGCCTGTTCGGTGGCGTCGCGCCTGCCGCCGAGCACCAGCACCATCAAATCCATCAGGTGTTGCGAAACGGCGTGCTGCGCCAGCGCATCGAGTCCCGGGGCGTGCTGAACCGCGAAGTCGTAATATCGATGCAGCAGCGCAGTGAGCGCGGGGTTATGATCGAGCGGCCGCGCAACGCTGTCTTCGGCATCGGGGCAATAAGACAGCAGCGTCTTGCGGTCGAACAAAGCGGCCTTGTTGCCGCCCTTCTCGAGCTGCGAGACGAATGCGCCCTTGATGGAGGCGTCGATGAGACTGATGCCCAGCGGCGCCACTTCGAGCGCACGACGGCCCATGACCGCTTGCAACGGCGAATCCGGCGCCATCAGCAACGCCAGATTGTCGCTGGCGTTGAGCGTCATAAATCTGATCGGCGTGCCGTTGCAGAAGGATATCGTTGCCTGCGGCAACATCACCGCTTTGACGTCGCAGTGAAAAGAGCCGTCGGACAAGGGCGCAAGATCGGCTGCCATCACGCGGCGGCAAAATTCCTCCCGCCACATCTCATAGGCCGGCCCATTCGGGTCGCCGCTATAGCCCAGGCGCGGCGCGCCATGGATCGATTGGTCATCGGCCGCCATCGGCGCGCGTCTCCAGGCTGGTGTAGCGGAATACCAATATCGCGCTGGCGGCTGCGTGCAACGCACCTCAAACAAGGTTGCGCGCCAAGCCATATAAATTTGCGGCTCTGTCCATTTGGTGCGTCAACGCACCGCGCCGCCGGCCCGGCCGTGCGTGGCATCGCCGCAACAGGCCGGTGCAAACCGGCGTCCTTGCGCCTTGAGCCATAATGCGTTTCGCATGACTCCAAGAAGCGCCGCGGCGTTCCCGCTAGCAGTTCAGAAACTGCCCCAAGGGAATTGTCGATGCCGATTGGAATACAGACCCGCGCGCAAGACGCCGTGACGGCGACCGTCCTGCGCAACAGGCTGCTCGTCACTACAACGCTGGCGCCGATCATGCTCGGGGGACTGCTCGCGCTGGCACCCGGCCCGGTGTTTGCAGCCTGCACCGTGGCCGGCACCGGCGTCATCGGCGCGCTCAATCCGGGTGACGTTGCGACCTGCACCGGCCTCGGCAATACTGACCATATCAACGCCACAGGCGGCAGCAACGTCACGGTCAATATCGGCGATGGTACGTTGACATCGCTCCTGCCCGGCGCCGGAATTCCCGCGATCGTTTATGACGGCACGTCGAATTCGAACGTGACCATAAATAATCAGGCCACGGTCTCCACCTACAGCGGAGCCGTCCTCCTGTCCAACGGCTCGAACAACAACAGCGTCACGATCGCGGTCGGTGCGATTGCCGAGGGCACAGGCAACGCCGAAGCGGCGATCGTCATCGATAATTCAAATGGCAACCTCGTCCACGTTCGGGGATCCGCGGCCGGCCCCGGAGGAACCGTGACAGGGCTCCGAATCAGCGGAACGTCGATCGCGAACGTCATCAATGTCTATCAGGGCGGATCGATCACCGGCGGCCATACCGGCGTGCAGTTCATTGCTGGCGGCAACACCCTCATCAATGCCGGCACGATCTCCGGCGGCTTCTTCATCGCCATCCAGGGCTCTTCCGGTATCGATACCATCGTCAACTCCGGGACCATCTCGGGCGGTGGCAGCGGAGCGATCGACCTGTTCGGGGGCGATGACGTGCTCGCCCTCGCCCCCGGCTCGACGATCACCGGGTTTGTGCGCGGCGGCGCCGGCACCGACACGCTGAATTTTGGCGGCACCGGAAGCGCCACGTTCGACCTCGGAACTCTCAGCCCCGGCCTGCAATATGACGAGTTCGAGCAACTGACCAAGACTGGCTCTTCAGTCTGGACACTCACCGGCGCCACAGCCTTCAACGGCGCGATGACGGTAGACGCAGGCGGCCTGATCGTGAACGGCACATTGCCGTCGGTGGTCACCGTCAATGGCGGCTATCTCGGCGGCACCGGCACGGTCGGCGGCATCGTCGTCAACAATGGCGGCACGGTTGCCCCCGGCAATTCGATCGGGACCCTCAACGTCAGCGGCAATGTCACCTTCAATGCCGGCTCGACCTTTCAGGTCGAGATCAACGCCGCCGGCCAGTCCGACAAGATCGCGGCAACCGGAACAGTGACGCTCAATGGCGGCACGGTGCAGATCGTTCCGGTTGGCGCGGGCTTCCTCGCCAACACCCAATACACGATCCTCACC
>NZ_JBFULT010000637.1:0-4030 GCF_054049755.1 Bradyrhizobium sp. P5_C11_2 | reverse complement strand
TACTGGAGGTATCACATGCTCTCGACACTGCTTCGCTTGAGTGCCGCTGCCGCACTCGTTCTCGCATCCGCCGCCGCGCATGCCGCGTGCACGCCCGCGATCACCAACGACAATCTGATCGCGCCCGGAAAGCTGCAGCTCTCCATCAACCCCACCAATCCGCCGCAGCAATTCGTCGACAAGGACGGCCAGCTGCAGGGCCTCAACGTGGAACTGGCCGCGGAGCTCGGCAAGCGGTTGTGTCTTCCGGTCGAACTCGTCCGGATGGATTTTCCGGCCATGATACCGGCCATGGCCGCGGGCCGCATCGACGGGATCGATACGGGAATGTTCTGGACCGAGGAACGCTCCAAGCTGATGTACATGGTGCCCTATGCAATTCAGGCCATTTCGGTCGTGGTTGCGCCCGATAGCGGCACAAAAATTGCTACCGAAGGAGACCTGATCGGGAAAACATCCGCCGTCGAGGTCAGCACTTACCAGATGAACTGGCTCAAGAAACTCAGCGATGCGAACGTGGCAAAGGGCGGGCCCGCTATCGAGATGCGCACGTTCCCGACGGCGACCAACGTCGTGAGTGCGCTGCTCGCCGGACAGGTCGACAACGCGCTGCTGGTCGACAGCGTGGCGCGCGATCTCGTCGGCCGCGGGCGGGTCAAGGAGGTGCTGAGCGGCCTCGGCACGGCGCGTACCACGCTCGGTTTCCGCAACAAGACGGTGGTCGATGCCGTCGTCAAGGCGCTCAACACCATGCGCGCCGACGGCAGCTACCAGGCACTGTTCGACAAGTTCGGCCTGACCAGCCTGCCGGCCGATCAGCCGCTTGCGATCGCGGGCCCCGGTCCGGTCTGATACCTACGGAGATACGCTGATGAGCCATTTCAGTCCGACGGCTGCCGTCAACTACTTCTTCAACTACTTCCTGATGAAGGGTGTGCTGGTCACCATCGGCCTGACGGTGGCGGCCGTCGTCGGCGGATTGATTCTCGGCATGGGCATCGCGCTCCTGCGGATGTCGTCGAATCCATTGCTGTCCGGCGCGGCGCGGTTCTACGTCTGGTTCTTTCGCGGCACGCCGCTGTTGATCCAGCTGGTGGTGATCTACAGCGGCTTGCCCCAGCTGGGGATCAAGTTCTCCGTGATCACCTGCGCGTTGGTCGGACTGATCCTCAACGAGGCCGCCTATCTCGCCGAGATCGTCCGCAGCGGCTTCATGGCCGTCTCGGCGGGGCAGCGGGAGGCCGCGTGGGCCTTGAGCCTGTCGCCATGGGTGACGTTCCGGCGCATCACCCTGCCGCAGGCGTTTCGGCTGATGATCCCGCCACTCGGCAATTCCATCAACTCGCTCTTGAAGGCGACCTCGCTGGCGTCAGTGATCTCGGTCGAGGAGCTCATGCGCCGCAGCGACATGCTGATGCAGGAGCACTTTCAGATCCTCGAAGTCTATGCCGCTGCAACGGCGTACTATTTGATCCTCACCTCGGTCTGGGATGCGGTTCAGCGCCGGCTGGAGAAGCATTTTGGTCGATCGAGCGCTGCGAAATCCCGGCGGGTTGCGGCAAGGGCGCCGGTTGCACAGACAAGCGTGGAGGCCCGCGCATGAGCGAGATGTCGATGAATGCGGCTCGTGGTGCCGACGGCGCAATGGTGGAGCCGCAATTGCGCGAGGTGCCTGCGGTTCGCATGGAGGCCGTCTACAAGCACTATGGCGACTTCACCGCGTTGAACGAGGTCGACCTCAAGGTCGGCAAGGGCGAGAAGATCGTGGTCTGCGGTCCCTCCGGCTCGGGCAAGTCGACGCTGATCCGCTGCATCAATCATATCGAGAAGCACGATGAGGGGCTGATCTACGTCAACGGCACCGAGCTCGACCGTCAGCAGAAGAATATCGATGCGGTCCGGCGCGACACCGGCATGGTGTTCCAGAGCTTCAACCTGTTCCCGCACATGACGGTGCTGGAGAATTGCATCCTGGCGCCGATGACCGTGAACGGCATGACGAAGGGGGAAGCCAGGGAGCTTGCCATGCATTTCCTGACCAAGGTCCGGATTCCCGATCAGGCCGAGAAGTTTCCTGGCCAGCTCTCGGGCGGCCAGCAGCAACGCGTCGCCATCGCGCGCGCGCTGTGCATGCGGCCGAAGATCATGCTGTTCGACGAGCCGACCTCGGCGCTCGACCCCGAGATGGTCAAGGAGGTTCTGGAGACCATGAAGAAGCTCGCGGAGGAGGGCATGACCATGCTGTGCGTGACCCACGAGATGGGTTTCGCCCGCGAGGTCGCGGACCGCATCGTGTTCATGAACGAGGGGAAGATCGTCGAGCAGGCCGCGCCGGAGGAGTTCTTCAATCATCCGAAGTCCGAGCGGGCAAGGACGTTCCTCGACCAGATCATTCACTGATCTCAGGCGGCATCGGTCGTGACCAAGACGGTTCCATCGTTCAGCGCTCGCCTTTGCGGCATCCACGCCGCGACCATCGTGCCGATGACGTCCGATTTTGCGATCGACGAGCCGGCGCTGGCAGCGCATATCGCGTCGGTGGCATCCGTGCCCGGCATCAATGGGTTGCTGGTCAACGGCCATGCCGGCGAGAACTTTGTGCTGTCCCTGGCCGAGAAGCGGCGTGTCGTGGAGGTCGCGCGCGAGCATGCCAGGGACTGTCTGATCGTCTCGGGGGTCAACCACGAATCGAGTCTCGAGGCGGCGCGAGAAGCGGCCGCGCTGGAGCGGGCCGGAGCTGAAGGGCTCCTGGTGTTTCCTCCCAACAGCTGGGCGCTCGCCCACGCCGACAGCTGCGTGATCGAGCACCACCGTCGTGTCCGCGACGCGACGTCCGTGCCCTTGATGCTTTACGCCGCCCCCGTCGGCGCGGGCGCGATGGCCTATGCGCCACCGCTTCTGGAGCACCTGGTGGCGGACCCTCGCTTCGTGGCAATCAAGGAGGGGAGCTGGGAGGTCGCCGCCTATGAGCAGAACCTGCGATCGATCCGCAAGCGGCGTCCGGACTTCACCGTGCTCAGCTCAGGCGACGAGCACCTCCTGACGAGCTACATGATCGGAACGGCGGGCAGCCAGGTCAGCCTTGCTGCCGTCGCGCCGGAGTTTGTGGTCGAGCTTTGGAAAGCGGCCGAGGCCGGAGATTGGATGCAGGCGCGCGCCGTGCATGAAAAGCTCTATCCGCTGGCGAGGGCAATCTATCGTGACGGCCCGGGCGGACGTGCCTCGGCGCGGCTGAAGGCCTGCCTGAAGCTGCTCGGGCGGCTCGACTGTGACGCGGTCCGTCCGCCGCAGATGGCGGTGACGCCGATCGAGCAACGCGCACTTGAGCTGGCGTTGAGAACCGCGGGCTGTCTCGGCGACAGCGATGATTTGGCGCGCGGATGATGGCCGGCACCATCACGAGCACGACGATGCCCGGATCAGTGCCGGCCAGAGCCCGCCAAAGGCGAAGCGCCGCGCGCGCAAACTAGCTGCAGCTTAGCGGCAACGGCTGGTCGGGATGCAGGTCGTACCAATCGTAGCAATCCGGGTAGGCGCCATAGAAGCCATATCCGGGCCGATAGCGACCATAATGATGGAATGCGTGCTGGCCGAAGCCTGTGCCGTGAAAGGCGAAGTGGTCGCCGCCGCCGACATGATCTCCGCCACCAAACGTGCCGGCGTGCATTCCTCCGCCGAATCCTCCCGCATGACCCGCCATGCCGCCCATATGCCCGCCGCCGAAACCGCCGCCGCCAAAGCCTCCATGGCCGCCGCCACCGCCGCCGTGCGCCTCGGCCGCGCCGACCGCCAGAGTCGAGGCGAGCGCCGCTGTTGCCAGAACCATCATCATTCGTTTCATGGGACACTCCTTTCGTGTCGAGGCCCGGCGGTCCGTGCAGTCCGGTTGAGCGTCGTGCCGTCGCCAAGTCCTGTGATGAAAGGAAGATAGGAGCGGCGGGCGACAATCCCACTGAAATCAATGTCAGGAACGACGCGCCGCCGGTCGGGAAGCGATCCGCCGCTGGTGGTTGCGGCGTTGGAAAGGGAC
>NZ_JBFULT010000636.1:0-4031 GCF_054049755.1 Bradyrhizobium sp. P5_C11_2 | reverse complement strand
CTGCATCGGGAGACGCGCGCAGCATCCTGCGCGGCCAGAATCGCGGCCCGCCTGACCTTGGCAAAGGCGCGGGTCTCGATCTGCCGAACCCGTTCGCTGGAGATCGAAAGCTCGCGGCCAAGCCGATCGAGCGTGACGGCGGGTTCGGCCAACCGCCTCGCCTTCAGAACGTGAAGCTCACGCGCCGTGAGGACATCCAGCGCGATGCGCAGGGCGCTGGTGCGACGCTCCATCTGATCCTGATCGGCGAGAACCGTCTCGGCATCGATCGCGCCGTCGACCAGGGACGCCTCCCAATCGGCTCCGTCCTCGTCGCCTCCAACGCGCGCATTCAGCGACAGGTCGCCGTTCAGGCGGGTATCCATCTCGATCACGTCACGCGCCGTGACGTCGAGGTTCGCGGCGATCACCTCGGCGACCTCCGGGGTGAGCCGCGCCATCTCGCCGCCCGTGGCCTTCCTCATCTCGCCGCGGAGCCTGAAGAACAGCTTCTTCTGGGCGGCTGTCGTGCCGATCTTGACCAGCGACCAGGACCGCAGGATGTATTCGTGAATGGATGCCTTGATCCACCACAGCGCATAGCTGGAGAACCGCGAGCCACGACCGGGTTCGAACCTTGACGCCGCGATCACGAGCCCAAGATTCGCTTCCGCGATCAGATCTGCCAGCGGAAGGCCGTATCCCCTGTAGCCTCGCGCCACCTTGGCAGCGAGCCGGAGATGGCTCGTGACCAGCACGTTCGCTGCGTCTCGATCCCGCCTCTCCTGCCAACGTCGTGCAAGCTGCTGCTCCTGAACGGGCTCAAGCAGTTCGTAGCCCCTGATGGCCGCGGAMTAGGCGCTGAGAAAGGGGACGGACGGGGCTCTGCCCGGTACGGCCGCGGCATTGTTCCTGGTGAGCTCGTGGCGGGTCTGCATCTGTTACGTCCACATTCGAAACCGGCAAGCCGACTCTAAGAGGCCTTCGAACGAAGGCGCGACTGAATTGGGCTTAACAAACCTGAATTCGCGTTCAAACATTCGGCCCCGTCCCGGCGTTCGGCGCAGCGCGCGTCGTTTGAGTCATCACACCTGGCTCGCGTTTGCGTGAAGCGAGATCCGAGACCGGGATGCGGCGGCTTTGGTCGCTCCTCCGGTCCGGGCGAGGATCTCGATCCGCCCTCCAGGGGCCGGACGGATGATCAGCTGAAAGCCATGCAGCTTGACGATGGCAGCCACCAGGCTCAGTCCCAAACCAACTCCCGGCGTGTTGCGCATCTTGTCGGAGCGATAGAATCGCCGCAGCACCGCTTCGCGCTCCTGCTCGTTGATGCCGGGCCCGGTATCGCTCACGCGCACAAGCGCGGTCTTGTCGTCCGACACGAGTTCGAGTCTCACCTTCCCGCCCGTGGGCGTAAACTTGACGGCATTGTCCACGAGATTGGCGATCGCCTCGAACAACAGATCCCGATCGCCCCGCACCCGCGCGGTGCGATCGATGACGACGCCAAGTTCGATGTTCTTGTCTTCGGCGATGGGCTCGTAGACGTCGCACACTTCGCGCAGGATCTCGTCGAGCGCGACGTCGCCGAACCCGGCCGTGCGGCGGCCGTTCTCGATTTCGGCCAGGCGCAACAGCGCGGTAATGATCGCGAGCGACTGGTCTATTCCGGCGATGGCCTTGTCGGTGACCTCCTGGAGCGCCCCCAGCGTGGCCGCGTGCGTCCGCCCGCGCTCCAGCGCCAGCCGGACGCGCGTGAGCGGAGTTCTGAGATCATGGGCGATATCGTTTCCGACACCGGCAAGGGCGTTGATCATCGTCTCCATCTCGTCGAGCATGCCGTTGACGATCCCGGCCAGTCGCGCGAACGGATCGTCTACATTGTCGAGTGGCAGGCGCTCGCGCAGATCCCCGGCAACGATCCGCTGAACCCGCTGGTTCACCTGCTCCACGCGTCTCTGGGCGCGGACGCTCAGCCACGCGCCGGCCAGCAGGCAGAGACAGAATGCCGGCAGGAGGCCCAGCGCGAGCGCCTGCCCCACGACACTCGATATCTCGCGCGTCTCATCGACGTTCCTGCCGATCACCAGGATCTCGCCGTCGCCCAGACGCCTGCCTGCCGCCCTGACGACCGGATCACGGACCGTCGATTGCCCGCTTCGGGCAAGCCGCACGCCGCGCACCGATCCGCCGAGCGCGAGATCTCGCGGCAGGCGCTCGATGTTGCCGGCAAGCCTCGCTCCGGCAGCATCGAACAGTCCCGCATATTGCACGCCTCTGGAATCCTGTCCGAGATGATCCGAGATCACATTGACACGGCGGTCCGATGGCAGCCCGGCCATGAAGTCGATCTGCGCGACGATCATGCGGTCGGACCGGGCGATCAGGTAATCATCGATCTTCCAATAGATGAACGCGAACAAGCCGACCACGAGCAACGCAAACGCCGCCGCCACCGCCAGGGCCCAGAGGAACGTGTTCGAACGAATGAACTGAATCTGGCGCATTGCTTCGAGGTCCGATATTCGCGCAAGCTCTGCTCCACGATTCCAGGGACGCCGCGGCGGCTATTGGCGCACGCGCAGAATGAACCCCGAGCCGCGAACGTTGTGGACGAGTTGCACCTCTCCGGGACCATCGACCTTGTGACGAAGCCGGCCCATATGCACATCGATCAGATTCGTGGTTGCCGGAACGAACTTGTAGTTCCAGACCTCTTCGAGCAGCATCGCGCGCGTCAACAACTGGTCGCTCCGGCGCATCATGTATTCGAGAAGGCGGAATTCGCGCGGCAACAGGTCGATCTCGCGCTCGCCTCGCCTCGCGGTCCGCTCGATCAGATCGAGCTCCAGCGGACCCGCGCGCAATGTGGTTTCGCGGCTGTCCATCGGACGGCGCAGCAATGCCTCGATCCGGGCGACGAGCTCGATGATCGCGAACGGCTTGGTGAGATAGTCGTCTCCTCCCACACGCAATCCGYGTACCCGATCATCGACCGCGCCGAGCGCACTCAGGACCAGCACGGGCGCCCTCACCTGGTCCTTGCGCAGGGCCTCGATGACGGTCAGCCCGTCCATTCCGGGCAGCATGCGATCGACGATCAAGGCATCGGGACACGCTGAACGCGCCTGGTCGAGACCGTCGATGCCATCAGGGGCCCATTGAACCTCGAACCCGCGGTCGCCAAGTTCGGCAACGATCGCCTCGGCGGTTTCGGCGTCATCCTCGATCAGAAGAATCCGCGCCATTGTCCTGGCCTTGCGTCCTGCGGGGCGTTTCGGCCCGCGACGGAGAAGCATGGGCTCAGCGGTCCGCGACGTCATCGTCAATGCCCGCCGGTTCTGAACGCGCCGGGCTGCGAAGGCATGCCAGGGACCGCTGGCTCTCCGACGAGGTAGTCCCAGGGAGAATGGAGCACCACTAAATAGCGATTCAGGAAGCCGGGAAAGCCGGGCGACAGCGCCGGTGCGGCGGCGATGCGGCTTGCTGTCGTCGTGATCATCTTCTGTCTCCGTTCTGAACCGCGTTCTACCGGAGATATGTCCTCGACGGGTTCGCTGTTACTCCCGAAGCCAGCGGGCATTGCGAATTCGCACGATCGTGTCCGCCGTCCCGCTCCGGTTCACACGCCGTTGAAGCCGAGTGAGCAATTCGTGCGTTTGATCGCGCCTGGGTCGTCCACACCTCCATGAGCAGCCGGCTTCATCGGCCTGCTGTCATCAAAGGAGAAGCCATAATGACCACGCTCAAGTTCCTGTCGACGGGCCTGATCGCGATCGCCGTGCTCGGAGGACCCGTCATGGCCCGTGAACACCATCACGTCGCACGACAGCCCAGCATGGAAGCCGATACGGTCGCGGCAGACACGCCCTTCTATCAGGGAGGATATCAGGGAGCCCGCGCCTGCGTTCCCGCGCCGCGCGTCGGAGCTTTTGCGACGGCGCCATGGACCGGCGACAATGTCCCTTGTGAGCCGGGCACGGGCAGCTTCTGATCGCTGCAACATTTCGGCCGGCCGGGCGCCTCGGTCGGCCGCTCCGCAACGGCAGGGA
>NZ_JBFULT010000635.1:0-4040 GCF_054049755.1 Bradyrhizobium sp. P5_C11_2 | reverse complement strand
AGATTAAGTTCTCGGCACGGTTTTGAAGGACGCCCGGTCGGCGCCGTTCGTAGAGTTCAAGAAGAGAGGAGCTAAGCTCGTCTTCAAGCCACATTAGATCAGCAGTCTCCGAATGGGTCCATTCGCTGGGCCTGGAGACGATCTCGCCAGCATGTGCGTGGTACGGCCATTGAAGCTGCTGCGGTCGAAGAGCGCGCTCGCCGAGCCTTACGATCTCTTGGAGAAGAGTGTCTGGAACGTGCATATCTGCCGAGGGTCTGCTTGCCGCGCGAAGAAGGACCGGCAAGGGCAACCGGTCCGGATCACATATAAATAGTCCCACGCTGAGCGCTGCGGCGCGTGCAGAAGGATCGGTCCGACTTGTGCCGCACATTGTGCACCACCATTTTTCCCGCGACGCGGTGACAACAGCCCGCTTGTAAAAATCCATGACTTTAAAATGGAATAGCGCCACGTCAGCTTTGGTGATGCCGGCGCTAGTAGCTTTGCACTCGAGAACGATAGAACCGGCCCTACTGCTTGCCGCACCATCGATCTCGTGGCTCGCGCCCGATGCCGAGGGCAGGTTGAACAGCCGTAAGCTACCTGGTCCTTGCCTGCGGCTGAAGCCGGGACGATAGAGAAGGCCTGCGACACTACGTTCCCAAGTTCTGCCGTCGAGCTTTACGCCGAGCCGAGGCGCAAATTTCGCCATCAGCCATGCATCAAGCGTGAAGTCAGCCAGCAGATCAAGGGCGCGCGACAAAGCCGTTGCTCCCTTACCGATGACCGAGGAGGAGATCGTCGATGTCATCGTCGCCGACGTGAGCCGACACCCTGCCATCGTCGTTATCTGCTCCGGCCGCATGGCCTTCGAAGTATTGACGCGCAAATGTGCCAGAGATGGTCGGCAGCGCCTGCTCGGCGGCTGCATTTAGAAGTTCGTACGCGCGGCTAAGTAGAATGCCGGGTCGCCCGTCCGAGACATCACGCAGCACTTCGACTGCGCCCAACTCGAATGGCAGAAGGTCGTCTTCGACTGGTTCGGCACGCGCATCCTGTAGATATACGCGCAAGAGTTCCTGGACTTGATCGTTGTCCTTCAGCCCACCAAGCACCACGACGGCTGCGGTATTACTCGGAGAGACCTCAAACGGTGGGAGGCGATTCTCTTCCCAGAAGCGGTCCAATACCTGGGCGGCGCGGCTGTGAAAGGTGAAAATCATGTGGAGGCGCGTAGCGTAAGGAGCGCTTTCGAGCAGGTCACGGATCCTCCCGATCTCTCGCGAGCGCTTAGGGGCCGTGACTGATCGGGTCGTGGCAAGGTCTTCGAGTTGGTCGATCATGAGGAAGAGATGGTCGATGCTGGCCGCTGCAAGCGCGGCCAAAGCAAAATCGAGATACTGCAGCCCATTGCGAAGGCGAGCCGTTGCCGAAACAGCGGCTAGTTCATTTCGGAGTGCTGTACCGCCGCCGCTTGCAAAAGCATTGATTAGTTCCGGTCGTRACGGTGCACTGGTCCCGCCGATTGCTGCCCACGCTTGCCGGATGCGTGCTGCGATCTCACTGGCATCATCGCTCCCGATTTGTGTGGCGATACGCTTCCGCGTGATGTCGAATAAGCTCTCCGTGCCGGACTCGACAGGAGTGGCAAGGTCGATAGCGGCGTTGAACAATACAGGGTAAAGCCCGGCCGCATTCAAGTTGTTCAGGTTGGAAAAGGCCGCCGCAATTGCCGGGTACGGAGGCTTCTTCGCTCCCGCCTTTTCAAGCGTTGTCTTTCCGAGATCGGTATTGATCTCCTTCACCATCTCTTGCATCAGCGTCGTCTTGCCAAAACCGGTATCAGCCCGCTGGCCCTGCGACCACAGGAATCCGATGGCTGGACCGCCACGAACACCGGCGCGGATGAACTTCCGCCGGAAGGTGTTCTCTTCCTCAGAAAAGACATCAGGACTGTAAGGCTGTTCTGCATTTTGACGACGGATTGCGTCGGGCGGGAAGGGATTGCGATCCAGTTTCCAGGCTTCTTCCATATGATCAAAAACGTCGACGGGCATGTTCGCCTCCTCAGTTCGACTTCGGGTGAATAGTAAGTTCGTAGCGCCTCGTTCCGCCACGTCTGTACAGTGGCTCGGAAGCGGGCTGATGCGTTGTGCCGAGATGTAGGCGGACCTCGACAGGGACTTCCGTCACCGCGCCATCAGATAGACGCTCGATAACGAGATCTACCAGAGCTCGCGTAACGCGGTTCCGGTACGCCACATCCGCGCGCACCTTGTAGATTGGGAGATAAGGAGCAGAGAGGGTTGTGTCAGYCAATTCCGACTGAGCCCTGTACGTCTCCACGATGGCCTTCGCGATCTCAAGCTCGTGTTGACGAAGGTCGCGGCGGCGGATCAAAACTGGAGGGCCCGGTTGCACATCCGCGGCAAGCCAGATCAAGTTAAAGCCAGTGAAGCCCGTTACGTATCGTGATTGATCAAGAACGCGGAGCTGCGATCCCCAGCTCTTCAGGATATCGATGTCGGTTGCGCCGATCGAAAGTCCGTGGGCATTCACAGCGGCGACGGCGAAAGCGTCATTGAGGACTTGCGTCAATGCTTTTCCGGTGGGCCTCGATTCGGTGTCGGCACCGAACCTCTTGCGCACAATGGAGACGATCGTCTCTTTGATTGTGCCGACATCGGTACGAATGCCAGAAGTGGTCTGCTGGGTCAGTTTCTCAGCAACAAATCCGGCCCAGTAGCTTGTGCCCTTTCCTTCTCGGCTCGCGGCTTCAACCTCACCTTCGCTTACCTCGGGGCATGCAATCGGAGAGTCTTGAAGAGTGCCGATCAGCGATCGAAAATAGGCATGTCCCTCATAGATAGCGGCTGCCAAATGATCGCAGAAAGCGGCGAGGTCGCTCTCTGCAAGATCGGCCACCTGCCGTCCGAGTGGCGTGAGCGAATAGGTCCGGCCGCGATGTGCCTCCAGGTATCGGCGCGCAGAGGGGACTTGCGTGCGCTCGACAAATCCCAGCCGAATCGCCTCCAACAGCACTTCCGCCGTGGGCGCCCAGTATGCATCGCGATCGCCTACTCGGCTGGCAGTGCGCCGTCCTATGCCTTGGACCACTAATTTGTCGACCGTCCTCGCGTAACGCTCCCTGGCTTGCTCGAAGGTTGCTCCTTGCCGGAGAGCCACGAGCTGGTCCCGCATGTGCGGAAGCACATGTTGGAGACGCGGGATGGTATCGGTCTCTTTCATTCTGAATGCGTAGCGACATCTCACATCTCTTGCAAGAGATATGAGCTTACAGTATTAAGAGATTAGCGTATAAGTAGTATAATACCTCTCAAGGCATTTGGGTGTGGTCCTGATTGCGAAAGTGAACTCGAGCCGCAGATTAGGTCGACGCAGGTAGCCCGGCTTCCGGTCGCCGACCATCGCCACGGTACAACCTCCTGGCTCCTGGAGGTGCGTTCTTCTCCCAAGAGCCGGGTTGCAGGGCGCATGTAAGCGGTCGAAGGGGACGATTTATTCCACCCGCAAGCAGCTGTCCCGATGTCCCAGACCTAGCCTGTCGGGACGGTGGGACAGGGACATAGGCGGGGACGATCGGCGGCACGGCATCAATAGGCAACGCTGGGTCCGATGCCCGGAAGGTCCTATCTCGCTCTTTGATGGCCGACTCGGCATAATGCTAGGGCCGTCTTGCCTCGCCAACCATCATCAATTCTAAACGTTCGCGAACACTTCTGCTTGTTCGATCATCAAATCCACCGCCGCCTTCTGATGATCAGGTGGCTATCCGTAACGGGCCAAAAGCCTGCGAACTTCACTCCTGATTTTGGCTCGGGCGGCCGGGTGAAGTTTTGCATCGACAAAACCTTCGCTCGCCCAGCGGGATGTATCTGGCTTGTCGTCTCAGTTGCTCGGATGGCCGTCTGTCGATCCCGCAGAGCACGTAACCGTTGCGTTATGGAGCTGTTGACAGCGAGGTTGTAGCTTGATTTGCTGCAATTATAAATTGGGCAGGGGGGCACAATGAAGTTTTCTCGGTACCTTTGGGTGGC
>NZ_JBFULT010000634.1:0-4041 GCF_054049755.1 Bradyrhizobium sp. P5_C11_2 | reverse complement strand
GCACAGACCATCCTGTGGCCGGCGCTCGCAAAGCTCCTGCCGCGCTATCCCGACATCAAGGTCGAGCTCGTCGTCGACTACGGCCTGACCGACATAGTCGCCGAACGCTACGATGCGGGCGTGCGGCTCGGCGAGCAGGTCGCCAAGGACATGATCGCGGTGCGGATCGGGCCGGAGATGCGCATGGCCGTGGTCGGCGCTCCCGCCTATTTCGCCGCACGGGGCAAGCCGAAGCGGCCGCAGGATCTCACCGAGCACAATTGCATCAATCTTCGCCTGCCGACCTATGGCGGGATCTATGCCTGGGAGTTCGAGAAGCGCGGCCGCGCCGTGAAGGTGCGCGTCGACGGCCAGCTGGTGTTCAACACCGGCCTGTTGCGGATGAATGCCGTGCTGGCGGGCCTCGGCCTTGCCTACTTGCCCGAGGACCTCGTCAAGTCGGAGATCGCCGACGGCCGGCTGATCCGCGTGCTCGCCGACTGGTGCGCGCCGTTTGCGGGCTATCACCTCTATTATCCGAGCCGACGGCAGCCGACGCCGGCCTTCGCGGTGCTGGTCGAGGCGCTGCGCTATCGGAAGTGAGGGTTGGGCCGATCGAGCTCACCGCGGCGAAGGTGCGCTCCCTCGCCCCGCTCTTCGCGGGGAGAGGCGAAGTCTCACCGCGCGACGACTTCGACTTCGCCGTCGACGCCGTTGACGACGTTGAAGCCGCGCTCATAGACCTTGCCCTCGTTCTTGGCGATGGCGCGGTATTCGCCTTCAGAGAGCACGACGCGCGGGAACGCACCGATTGATTCCTTGATGACGTCGCCGCCGGGCGTCAGCACCGACCATGCGGTGTTGGCGAGCGCCTCGCCGCCCCTGTCGCTGACGAGTTTCAGCGTGATGACGGCGGCGCGGTGGGTGATGGTGACGTCGGTGAGCTTGCCGGCCTGGACGCGGATGTCGGAGCGCACCACCGAGTTGGCGTCGCCATAGTTGGAGATGATGTAATAGGTGCCCTCCGGCAGCAGCACGACATCGCCGGCCGCGACGTTCGGCACCAGCGAGGCGCGCTCGCCGGCCTCGAACTGGCTGCCCTTGTAGATCGCGAACGAGATCTGGTTCAGCGGAATGCGGCTGGTGCCGACGCGGCCCTCGATGCGCAATCCGCCCGCCGGCAGCACGAAGGCCTCGCGGTCGGTCTCGGCCTTGAGGCTGACGGTCCGCACCGCGCTGACGAGGCCGAAGGCGACATGCACGACGTAATTGCCGGGCGGCAGCACGATGTTGGGCGTGGCGTTGCGGTCCTCGCGGATCAGCTTGAAGGTGCCGTTCTCGTCGGGACGATCGGCAAACACCCGCCAGACCAAGCCGCTGGTGATCGGGGCTGAGTCCTTGCCGTATTTCGCGGTCAGCGACAGCACGCCCTGTCCGGGCGCGGCCGCATTGAGCGGCGGGGCCGACGGCACCGTCGTGACCGCGGGCGGCGGCATGCTGGGCGTCACCGGCTGCATCAGGGTCGCCGGCAGGCTTGGCGACAGATTTGGGGGGGCCGCGCCCGGYCCGGAGGGCGGCGCCAGGCTGACGGCGCCGCCGGGGTCGGGCACCGAGGCCGGCGGCACCGGCGGCGGACGATCGGAGAAAAGCTGCGCCTGCGCAGCGCCTTGGCCGAGGGTAAATTGGCCAATGGTAAGGAGGCCCGCCGCAAGCATCAGCGCCGGCAGCAGCGATGCGCTGCGCCGCCATCCGATGATGCCGTCACCCCCGAGAGTCATGGCGTCTGCTTTTCACCGAAAACGCGGCAAATTCAAGCCTCAAGAACCCCGGGAAATGCGGTCATGGGGAACCTGGTTGACGCCTGCGTGATTAGTCCTGAGGCAACCATCCTCGCCATACTCCTGCCCCGTGCCCTCTCCAAAGCGGCATAAACCATGCTTCGCCCTGGTTCTGGCGGAGTGCAAGTCCGGTGCCTAGTCTCATGGTTGGGGGTGGCCCGGCGGAGGAGAGTTTCGGTGCTGGACATGTTGAAGGGTCGGGGCGCAAACGGCTCCAATGGCGAGAAGGTCGGCCTCGGCAGCATCCGCCGGCCGGTCATTGGCCTGGCACTCGGCGGCGGTGCCGCGCGCGGCTTTGCCCATATCGGAATCCTGAAGACCCTGCTCGCCAACGGCATCGTGCCCGATGTCGTGGTCGGCACCTCGATCGGCGCCGTGGTCGGCGGCGCCTATGCGGCCGGCCAGCTCGACACGCTGGAAGACTGGGGCCGCAGCCTGCAAGGGGTGCGCAACATCCTCAGCTATCTCGACATCCGCCTCAACGGCTCCGGCCTGATCGGCGGTGAGAAGCTCGCGACACGGCTCGAGCATGCGATCGGCCAGACCCTGATCGAGGACCTTCCGCTGAAATTCGCCGCCGTCGCAACCGAGGTCCGCACCGGCCACGAGATCTGGCTGACGCGCGGCCGCGTGGTCGACGCGATGCGCGCCTCCTATGCGCTGCCCGGCATCTTTTCACCCGTTTTGGTCGGCGACCGCTGGCTGGTGGACGGCGCGCTGGTGAACCCGGTGCCGGTCTCGGCCGCCCGCGCGCTCGGCGCCGAAATCGTCATCGCCGCAAATCTTTCCAGCGACATCTTCACCTATTCCACGACGGTCTATTCGCACGGCGCGGTGCCCGAAACAGCCGCTCCTGTGGCCCAGGAGACGACGGCAAAACGGCGCTTTCCGCGCTTGTTCTCGGCGGAGAAGACCATGAAGCGCGAGTTCTTCGGCGGCAACGGCCGGCCCGGCATCTCCTCGGTGATGGTGGACGCCTTCAACATCATGCAGGACCGCATCACCCGCGCCCGCCTCGCCGGCGATCCGCCGGACCTGCTGATCACGCCGCGGGTCGGCCAGTTCGGCTGGTTCGACTTCCACCGCGCCGACGACCTCATCGCGTTCGGCACCCGCGCCGCCGAGCGCGCACTGGACTCGATCCAGGAGGCCATCCACGTGCTGGCGCCGGCGCCCGAGGGCGCCGCGCCGAAAGCGAACGAGTGAGACCGATCAGGCCGTCTTGATGTAATCGCGCAGGGCTTCCTGCTCGGATTCGTATTCCTGGACGCGGCGCTTGACGATGTCGCCGATCGAGATGAGGCCGACCACCTTGCCGTTGTCGGTCACCGGCAGATGGCGGAACTTGCCGGTCGTCATCGTCTCCATGAGCTCGGCGACCGTGTCGGTCTCCTTGCAGGTCACGACCTTGCGGGTCATGACCTGACTCACGGGCTCCTCCAGCGCGCCGGCGCCGCGCTCGCCGATCACGCGCACGATGTCGCGCTCCGACAGGATGCCTTCGAGCCGGTTCTGGTTCATCACCAGCACCGCGCCGATCTTCTTCTCACCGAGCAGCTTGACCGCGGCGGCCAGCTTGGCGTCGGGCTCGACGCTCATGATCTGGTGGCCCTTGGTGTTGAGAATGGAACGTACCGTCATTGTTGCCTCCCTGAATCGGACCCGTCCGCTGTTCGCGGTCCGGGCTTGTTCTTCGGGTCTTCAACTAACAGTTATGGCGCCGGTTTCACGCTTCAGGCGCTTGTCGAAGCATCGCCGCTAGCGGCTTGTCGCTTCGAGCATTCTTCACGGGAATGATGAATGAAATCGGGCCGCGCCGCAAGCGCGGCTTCAAATACGGTTTGAAATGTCCTGTGATGACGCATCCGCAGCATCGCTTCGCACGCGCGGCACGGGATCGAACAGCGCGAACAGCAACAGACCGGCGAAGAAGCCGCCGATATGCGCCTGCCAGGCCACGCTCGCGCCTTCGGTCTCGATCCCGAAAGCGCCGATGCCGAAGATGATGTTGACGCCGAACCACACCGCAAGGAAGCCCACCACCCGCCCGTCGCGCAGCGCCCGCGACAGCGGCAGCGCCGGAACCTTCGCGGCGGTATCGGCGTCCGAACGGCTGAACGACAGGAAGCTGCCGCGCACGAAGGCGAAGCGGATTGCCGCCGCCATCGATCCCGACACCGACGCCGAGGCGCCGATCATCGGCGCCACCGCGTGCTCATGGGTG
>NZ_JBFULT010000633.1:0-4060 GCF_054049755.1 Bradyrhizobium sp. P5_C11_2 | reverse complement strand
CGGCCAGACCAGCACGTTGTAGATCTGCTTGGCGAAGAAGAAGCAGAAGATGAAGGCCACGCCGAATCCGAGCAGCGCCTTGATCAGCCGCGAACGCAGCTCGATCAAATGGTCCATCAATGGCGCTTTGCTCGCCTCGATATCGGCGTCGCTCATGACGCTTTGGCGTCCTTGATCGCCTCGGATGGCGCGGTGTCCTGCGCCACTGGAGTCTGCTCGACCTCGCGGGTGATGGCGAGCGGCTCGCTCGCCGCCGCGTGGGCCTCGGCTTCCACGAAGGTCGCCGGCGTCGGGGCTTCCGGAGTCGTCGGCGCCGCCAGCGCTTCACCTGACGTCGCCGGCGGTTCGACGGCAGTGGTCGTGGAGGTCTCGGCCGGCTTGTCGAGCGCATCGACCCGCAGGGCGTCGCTGACGTCCTTCTGGAGCGAGGTCATCAGATTGTTCCCGGCGAAGCCGGTGGCTGCTTCCTTGACCTCATCAAAGCTCTTCTTGAGGTCGGCCATTTCGGCTTCGCGCATCGCTTCCTGGAACTGGCCCTGGAATTCGGCGGCCATCTTGCGGGCCTTGCCCATCCACTGTCCGACCATGCGCAGCACGCCCGGCAGCTCTTTCGGGCCGATGGCGATCAGGGCCACGACCCCGATGAGGACCAGTTCACTCCACCCGATGTCGAACATGAGGTCTTCCGTTCAGGCCAGCCGCAACCGGCCCAATCCTCTCCACGCAGGATCGGGACCGCCCGCGTCCGTCCACGCTTAGGCTCAGACGGCCTTGCTGCCGACGTCGGTCCGTGCCGCGGTCGGCGCGGCAGTGTGCTCGATCGACTTGGCCGGCTCGGGCTTGTCGGCGACCTTGTCGTCGTCCTGCATGCCCTTCTTGAACGCCTTGATGCCTTGCGCCACGTCGCCCATCAGATCCGAGATCTTGCCGCGGCCGAACAGCAGCAGGACCACTGCGATCACCAAGATCCAGTGCCAAATGCTAAGCGAACCCATCCTGCAACCCTCCAAACACGCATGGCCGGGGTCCCGGCCGATCTTCACTGAAACCTAGGCGTCGCAGGTGTCAAAAACAAGGACCAAGGCAGCGCCAATTCGCTGTTGGCGCTACGTAATCTTGCTAGTGTTAACTGGTCGCAGGGGTCTGCAAACGGACCGAACGTCAGCCCTCGTCGCCACCCTCATTGCCGCCTTCCGGCGTCTCCGGCTCGACTGCGGGAGCCAGCGCAAGATCCAGGTCCTCGCCCGGTTCCAGCGGATCCTCGTCCTCGCGCAGCGTCGGGTCGTCCGACGGCGTCGGCACGCTGAATCCGGTCGGCAGGCGCGAATCCAGCAGGCCGGTGCCCTTGAGCTCCTCGAGGCCCGGCAGATCGCCGAGCTGTTCCAAGGTGAACTGCGACAGGAAGTCCTCGGTGGTTCCGAAGGTCAGCGGACGGCCGGGCGTCTTGCGCCGGCCGCGCGGCTTGATCCAGCCGGTCTCCAGAAGCACGTCGAGCGTGCCCTTCGAGGTGACGACACCGCGGATTTCCTCGATCTCGGCCCGCGTCACCGGCTGGTGATAGGCGATGATCGCCAGCACCTCGATCGCCGCGCGCGACAGGCGGCGGGTTTCGGTGCTCTCGCGCGTCATCAGCCAGGCGAGATCGCCTGCGGTGCGGAACGTCCATTTGTTGGCGATGCGCACGAGGTTCACCCCGCGCGTGGCATATTCGGCCTGCAACTGGGCGAGTGCGGCCTTGACGTCGACGCCTTCCGGCATGCGCTTGGCCAGCGTCGCGGTATCCAGCGGCTCGCTCGAGGCGAACAGGAGAGCTTCGAGCAGACGCAGCTCCTCGGGACGTGCCTGGGATTCGTTCTCCATCGGCTCGGCCTCGTCTATCCGCACTTCAGCCAGGCTTGCCATGGCAGATTCTCCTTCTTGCACTTAACCGACCGGCGCATCAGGCGCAGGAGTTGCGTCTGGCACCGGTTGATGGCGCCCCTTTCGGAAATAGATCGGCGCGAACGCCTCTTTCTGGTTCAGCTCCAGTTGACCTTCCCGCACCAGTTCGAGCGCGGCGGCGAAGCTCGAGGCGAGCACCGTCGCGCGCTGCGTCGGATCGGCGACGTGCCGGAGCAGAAAGTCGTCGAGAACGCCCCAGTCGTCCTGTTCGGTGATGCTGCCGACCAGCCGCTCCAGCGTGGCGCGCGCTTCAGCCAGCGACCACACCGTGCGCTTGGCCAGATGCACGCTTGCCAGCACGCGCGACTGGCGCTGCGAGGCATAGGCGGTGAGCAGGTCGTACAGCGTCGCAGTGTATTTCGGATGCTTGATCTCGGCGATCCGCTCCGGCTCGCCGCGCGGAAAGATGTCGCGCAGCAATTGCTGCCTGTTCATCAGCCGGTTGGCGGCTTCGCGAATGGCCTCCAGCCGCCGCAGACGGTTGGCGAGCGCCGTCGCCATTTCCTCGGCGCTCGGCCCTTCCGCGCTCGGCGGCTCCGGCAGCAGCAGGCGCGACTTCAGGAAGGCGAGCCAGGCCGCCATCACGAGATAGTCGGCGGCAAGCTCCAGCCGGATCTTTCGCGCGGCTTCGATGAAGTGGAGATATTGGTCGGCCAGCGCCAGGATCGAAATCTTGGAAAGGTCGACCTTCTGCTGCCGCGCCAGCGCGAGCAGCAGGTCGAGCGGGCCTTCATAGCCCTCGACGTCCACAACCAGCGCCGGCTCACCCTCGGCGAGCTCTGCAGGCCGCCCGGTTTCAAACGATAGGATTTCTGCGGTCATGCGGATGCCGTGTTTACCCGTGCGATCAATGCGTCCAGTTCGGCGCGTGCGGCCGCGCGGTCGAACGGTTGCGGTGCCTTGCGCGCCGCGAGCGCGGCTTTCGCCCGCTCCAGCGCCCTGCCCGACAATTCAGGCGTCTGGGCGGCGACATCGCGCATCTCCTCGATGTTGCCGTTGCAATGCAGAGCCATGTCGCAGCCGGCCACGAAGATCGCCCGGGTCCGCTCGGCAAGGCTTCCCGCCAGCGCGTTCATCGACACGTCATCACTCATTAACAAACCCTGGAACCCGATCACGTCGCGAATCACCTGAGCGATCATTGTCGCAGAAGTCGTCGCTGGATGGGCGGGGTCGACGGCGCTAAACACAACATGTGCAGTCATCGCCATCGGCAGGTTCGCGA
Organism: Bradyrhizobium sp. P5_C11_2; assembly: GCF_054049755.1. Lineage (NCBI taxonomy): Bacteria > Pseudomonadati > Pseudomonadota > Alphaproteobacteria > Hyphomicrobiales > Nitrobacteraceae > Bradyrhizobium > Bradyrhizobium sp. P5_C11_2. The sequence continues at coordinate 894 of NZ_JBFULT010000633.1, read as the reverse complement.
GCGGCTTGAAAGCCGCAAAGTCGGTCCGTTCCAGTTCGTCCCGGGGCGTGTCGACCATGGGCAGCTTGAAATGGGTGTCGGCAGTGGCGCGTCCGTGGCCGGGAATGTGCTTCAGGACCGGCAGCACCCCACCCTGTTCCAGGCCGTCAGTGATCGCGCGGGCGATCGCCGCAACCTTGCCCGGCTCGGTGCCATAGGCGCGGTTGCCGATGACGGCATCGGCGCCCGGGACCGGCACGTCGGCCAGTGGCAGGCAATCCACGGTAATGCCGAGATCGGCGAGATCGGCCGCGATCAGCCGCGCGCTGAGGCGCGCCGCGGTGAGCCCGAGGGCCGAATCAGTATCGTACAGGGACGCGAAAACGGCGCCGGGCGGGTAGACCGGCCAGTGCGGCGGCCCCAGCCGCTGCACGCGTCCGCCCTCCTGATCGATCAGGACAGGGGCGTCGGGGGAATCGGCAACCGCTCGTAATTCTTCAACCAACGCAGCAACTTGAGCCGGAGTCTCGACATTGCGTTTGAACAGGATGAAGCCCCATGGGCGCTGGTCGCGGATAAACTCCCGCTCGGCGGCGGTCAGTTCCGTTCCGGATACGCCGGTAATGAAGGCCCGCGTGCTCATAAGGGCCGATTAACCCTGCCCCGCGAGGGGGTCAAGGAAACGGCGGTTAATTCCTCTGGACGAAGCAGGTCGGCAAGCCAGCGGACTTCAGGCTGTTGCAAGCCTGCGTCGCATCCTCGGCCGAACCATAGGGCCCAGCGAAGGCGCGGTAGACGATGCCCTTGCCCTTGTCGGTGAGATCGACACGCTTGATCACGGGCGAGCGCGATCCGAGTACGCTGCCATACTTGCTCTGGAGCACCCGGTAGGACGCGGCGGCGCTGTCCTCGCTC
>NZ_JBFULT010000632.1:0-4066 GCF_054049755.1 Bradyrhizobium sp. P5_C11_2 | reverse complement strand
CCTACGAGATGTTCGCGCTGGGCGAGACCGTTCCGGCCAAGGCCGCGCTGGAATGGGGCATTGCCAACCGGGTGGTGCCGCTCGACAAGCTCGATGCCGAGGCGCTCGCGCTGGCGCAGCGTCTTGCCCGCCAGCCGGCCGGCGCGCTCACCGCGACCAAGCGGCTGATGCGCAATGGCGAGGCCTTGGTCGCGCAGATGAACGCGGAAGGCGAGCAGTTCGCGCAGCGCCTGCGCACCGCCGAGGCGCGCGAGGCCTTCACCGCGTTTGCGGAACGCCGTCCGCCCGATTTCACCAAGGTCGCCTGAGGGCCGTGCTCGGTCCCACGGTCCGGCCGATCGGGAGTTGTAGGCAATTTGACTAAAACCTTAACGAAACATTGGCAGGTCGCGATGCAAGGTGCCCACTCGTGAAGAGTGGGCCCCTGACTCATGGCAATGTTTAAGAAATCGGTAAGCACGCTGCTTCTGGCGTTGATGGCCCTGCTGGCCGCCGGCGTGCTGGCCAGCACGGCGATTCAGATGGTCGGGGCCTTCGGCCGCCATAGCGACAGTCTCGAGACCGCGCGGCTTGCCGCCGCTGACAAGGCGATCTTCCAGGGCGTGCTGTCGCTGCGCAGCAATCGCGGCGACGCCCAGAGCGCGCTGCTCGGCGAGGAGGATCCGCGTGCGAAGCTCGGCGAAGCCGAGAAGGCCGAGCAGGGTGGCTATGAGGCCATCACCGCGGCGCTCGCCACCGTCGATTTCGCCCGCCGCGACGAGCTCGCCAGCACGTTGAAGCAGCGCTGGGACGAGGCCGCGCCGAAATTCCAGCTGTTCTACGACGAGGCCAAGCTGCCGCGTGCCGAGCGCAAGATGGAGCGGACCAATTCCTGGTACGATGCCGTCACCAAGGTCATCGACACGGCGAACCTCGCCTCCACCGCGGTGTCAAACCGCGCCTGGATGAACGATCCCTACATCGCTCGCATGATTCAGGTCCGCCGCTTCGCCTGGCAGGTGCGTGACCGTTATGGGGTCCATTGTTCGTCGCTTCGCTCGAACATCAACAGCAGCAAGCCGCTCGACGACGTTCAGAAGCGGTCGGTGGCGCAATGGGATGGCACGATCGCCTCCGGCTGGGCGGGCATGGCCGAGTTGCTGGCTGCGCCCGACGTGACGGCGGAGCTGGTTACGGCAGCGTCGGACGCGAAGGCCAAGACCGATGGCGTCCTGAAGCAGATCGGCGAGCTGACCAGGAATCTCGACGGCAGCGGCAAGCCCGCGATGCCCGCCTCGGAGTGGAACACGCTGTGCCAGTCGCCGTTCCCGCTCATCGTCGCGGTCGCGACCAAGGCGCTGGATCAATCGATCGCGCGGGCCGAGACGGTGCAGGCGAAGGCTCTGACCAACCTCATCGTGCAGTCGCTGGCGTTCATGCTGGCGCTCGCCGTGACCCTGGCCGGCGTGTATGTGATTCGCAACCGCCTGATGCGCCCGGTGCGCGCTCTGCTCGACGCCATCGCGCGGATCGGCGCGCGCGACTACGCGACGCCGGTGCCGCAGTCGAAATATCCCGACGAGTTCGGCACCATGGCCGCCGCGCTCGAAAGCCTGCGCGAAAGTGCGGCGACCGCGGAGCGTCTGGGCCAGGAACGCGAATCGCAGCAGGCGTTGCAGCTCGCCCGCTCCGGCTCCGTCGATGCCGCATGCCGCAGTTTCGACGACACCGTGCAGGCCGTCATCCACAGCGTTGCGGCGTCGGCGCGGGAACTCGATGCCACCGCGACCGATGTGCGCTCGCTGGTCTCGGAATCGAGCAGCCAGACCGCGGCGGTGTCCTCTTCCGCCGAGCAGGCCACCAACAATCTCGAGACCATCGCGGCCGCGACCGAGGAGCTCTCCGCGTCCGTCGGCGAGATCTCCGCGCAGGTGCAGGCCAGCGCGCGTGAGGCGCGCGAAGCCGTGGCGCAGGCCGAGCAGACCAACGCGACGGTCGAGATCCTCGACCAGACCGCGAGCCGAATCGGCGAGGTCGTGAAGATGATCCACGCGATCGCCGGCCAGACCAACCTTTTGGCGCTGAACGCCACCATCGAGGCCGCGCGCGCCGGCGAGGCGGGCCGCGGCTTTGCCGTGGTCGCCGGCGAGGTCAAGAACCTCGCCGCACAGACCGCCACCGCAACGGAAGAGATCTCGCGCCAGGTCGAGGAGATCCAGGGCGCCACGGGCCAGGCCGTCGCGGCCATCCGGTCGATCGGCGGTGCCATCGGCGGCATCGACGAGAAGATGACGGCGATTGCGGCAGCGGTCGAGGAGCAGCGCGCGGCCACCACCGAGATCTCGCGCAATTTCCAGCAGGCCGCGCAGGGAACCCGCGAGGTCACCGACACCATCGGCAGCGTCGCGAGGCTCAACCAGGAGACCGGCAACGCCGGCACGGTGCTGTTCGAATCCGTGAAGAAGATGTCGGCCGACGCCGATCGTCTCCGCGTCGCGGTCGAAGGTTTTCTGGGCGCGGTGAAGACGGCATAATCTCGACATTTTCTCCATCCCAACGTCGCGCGATCGGCATTGCCGCCGATCCGCGCGGCGGGTACATCTGTGACGCTGCGCCACGCGCGCGCCGCAGACGTAAGACACATCAGGGATGGAGAGTTCGATGCCGGTCACGCCACAAACCAAGGTCCAGCGCCCCTATCGCGGCGTGTTCCCGGTCGTGCCCACCATTTTCGACGAGCGCGGCGAGCTCGATCTCGACGGCCAGCGCCGCTGCGTCGATTTCATGATCGACGCCGGCTCGCATGGCCTGTGCATTCTCGCCAATTTCTCCGAGCAGTTCGTGCTGACCGATGCCGAGCGCGAGACCGTGATGCATGCCGTGCTCGAGCATGTCGCCGGCCGCCTTCCCGTCATCGTCACCACGACGCATTTCAGCTCGGCCGTCTGCGCCGCGCGCAGCAAGCAGGCCGAAGCAGCAGGGGCCGCCATGGTCATGGTCATGCCGCCCTATCACGGCGCGACCTTCCGCGTGCCCGAGAAGGGCATCGTCGAATTCTTCCGTGTGCTCTCGGGCGCGATCACTATTCCGATCATGATCCAGGATGCGCCGGTGGCGGGCACGCCGCTGTCGGTCGAGCTGCTCGCGCGGCTGTCGCGGGAGTTTTCGAACGTCCGCTACTTCAAGATCGAGGTGCCCGGCGCCGCCGCAAAGCTCCGGAGCCTGATCGAGGCGGGCGGCAAGGACATCGAGGGTCCCTGGGACGGTGAAGAGGCGATCACGCTGATGGCCGATCTCGATGCCGGCGCGACCGGCGCCATGACCGGCGGCGGCTATCCCGATGGCATCCGTCAGATCATCGACCCCTATTTCGCCGGCAAGCGCGAGGAGGCGAAAGCCGCCTACGAGCGCTGGCTGCCGCTGATCAACTACGAGAACCGGCAATGTGGCCTGATCGCCTGCAAGGTCATGATGCAGGCCGGCGGCGTGATCAAGTCGGACGCCGTGCGCCATCCGCTCCAGCCACTGCATCCGGCGACGCGGGCGGGGCTGCTGGAACTGGCGAAGGAGCGTGATGCATTGGCGCTGCGGTGGGGGAAGTAGCGCTGCTGTCGTCCCGATGATCCCCGCTGTCGTCCCGGACAAGCGCGCCCCAAGCGCGCGCAGATCCGGGATCCATAACCACAGGATCGAGTTTGGCGAAGACTCGGAGTTGTCAGCCTGCTCCATAACCCCTCCCTGGGGTTATGGGTCCTGGCCTTCGCCAGGACGACACTGAGGCTTGGGCCGCGCGCCCTGGCCTCATCCCGCCAGCTTCCATCCGCCTGAAGGCGTCGAATTAACGCGGTTCCGGCGGTTTCCCGCAGCCCGGCGATGGCATATTGTACGCTCGCCAATCGGGCCCGCGGAGCATCTCAAGACATCGCGTAACAGCTCTTTATTATGCCGCTATCCCGAGCCAGGTTGGAGCGAGCCGACGAAACAGGGAGGCAGTGCCATGACGATCAGGCCGGATCCCACCTTTCACGCATCGCCCAAGCTTGCGATGGAAGCACCAGCGGAGAACTTTGCCTACACGTTGCTGCTC
>NZ_JBFULT010000631.1:0-4076 GCF_054049755.1 Bradyrhizobium sp. P5_C11_2 | reverse complement strand
CCTATAACGGCCATGTCGATCTCGGCACCGGCATCCGCACCGCGCTCGGCCAGATCGTCGCCGAAGAGCTCGATGTCTCCTTTGCCCGCGTCGTCGTTGTGCTCGGCGATACCGCCGTGGTGCCGAACCAGGGCCCGACGATCGCCAGCGAAACCATCCAGATCACCGCCGAACCGCTGCGCAAGGCCGCCGCGCAAGCGCGGCACTTCTTGATCGCGCGCGCCGTCGAGCGGTTGGAGTTGCCCCTTGCCGATCTCCGCGTCGAGGACGGCCTCGTGCGCGGGCACAACCGCAGCGTCAGCTRCGGCGAACTGCTCGGCGGCGAGACCATTCGTCTCGAGCTTGCCGACGACGTGCAGGTCAAGCCGGTCGGCGACTACGCCATCGTCGGCCAGTCGGTCCCGCGCGTCGATCTGCCGRCCAAAGCCACGGGTGAACTGACCTTCGTGCACGACATCCGCGTCCCCGGCATGTTGCACGGACGCGTGGTGCGCCCCCCCTACGCCGGCGTCGACGCCGGGCCGTTCGTCGGCACCAGCCTGATCGCGGTCGACGAATCCTCGGTAGGCAATATTCCCGGCCTCGTCGCGGTCGTGCGCATCGGCGATTTCGTCGGCGTGGTCGCTGAGCGCGAGGAGAATGCGATTCTGGCGGCGGCGCAGCTCAAGGTGAGCTGGAAGCCGACGCCCACCCTGCCCGATCTCGCCGACGTCGAGACGGCGCTACGCGCCAATCCGTCGACGCCGCGCACGCTGATCGACAAGGGCGACGTCAATGCGGCGATATCAGGCGCGGCCAGGCCGATGCAGCGCACCTATGTCTGGCCGTATCAGATGCATGCCTCGATCGGTCCCTCCTGCGCGGTCGCCGACTTCAGGGACGGCAACATCCGCGTCTGGTCGGGCACGCAGAATCCGCACGTGCTGCGCGGCGATCTCGCACTGCTGATCGAGCGTCCCGAGAACGAGATCGAATTGATCCGGCTCGAGGCCGCCGGCTGCTACGGCCGCAACTGCGCCGATGACGTCACCGCGGACGCGCTGCTCTTGTCGCGCGCGGTCGGCCGGCCCGTGCGCGTGCAGTTGACGCGCGAGCAGGAGCACGCCTGGGAGCCGAAAGGCACCGCACAGCTGATCGACGTCAATGGCGGCCTGAACGCCGACGGCGGCGTCGCCGGTTACGATCTCGCCACGCGCTACCCCTCGAATGCCGCGCCGACGCTGGCGCTCCTGCTCACCGGGCGAATTTCATCCGAGCCCGACGTCCTCCAGATGGGCGACCGCACCGCGATCCCGCCTTACGACTACGACCACATGCGCGTCGTCGCCCATGACATGGCACCGATCGTGCGCGCGTCCTGGTTCCGCGGCGTCTCGGCGCTGCCGAACACCTTTGCGCACGAATCCTATATCGACGAGCTCGCGACCGAGGCCGGCGTCGACCCGATCGAATACCGGCTGCGCTATCTGAAGGACCAGCGCGCCGTCGATCTCGTCAATGCGGTCGCCGAGCGCGCGGGCTGGACGCCACGACCGGTCCGCGAGGAGAAAGACGGCGAGGTCGTGCACGGACGCGGCTTTGCCTACGCGCTCTATGTCCACAGCAAGTTTCCAGGCTTTGGCGCGGCGTGGTCGGCTTGGGTCGCCGACGTCGCCGTGAACAAGACGACCGGCGATGTCAGCGTGACACGCGTCGTCGCGGGTCAGGACTCCGGCCTGATGATCAATCCGGACGGTGTGCGGCACCAGATCCACGGCAACGTGATCCAATCCACCAGCCGCGCGCTGATGGAGGAGGTCTCGTTCGAGCGCGGCGCGGTGGCGGCGCGCGAATGGGGCGCCTATCCGATCATCCCCTTCCCCGATGTGCCCAAGATCGACGTGCTGATGCTGCCGCGACCGGACCAGCCGCCGCTCGGCGTCGGCGAGTCCGCCTCGGTGCCGAGCGCGGCGGCGATCGCCAATGCGATCTTCGATGCGACCGGCGTGCGTTTCCGCGAGCCGCCGTTCACGCCCGAGCGTATCCTCAAGGGATTGCACGGCGATGCCCAGGCGACGCCGCAGGCACTCCCCGCTCCCGCTGCGCCGCCGTCTCGCATCTGGCAGAATCCGTTCGCCAGGCGCGCCGGCATCTTTGCGACGATTGCGGCGGTCTGCACCGCCGCAATCGGCATCGGCGCGGCACTGCTGCCCGGGCGTGCCATCGCACCGATCGCGCGGCCCGATGCGTCGGTCTATTCCGCAGCGACCATCGCCCGCGGAGAGCAGCTTGCCGCGCTCGGCAATTGCGCGGAGTGCCACACCACGATCGGTGGCGCGTTCAACGCCGGCGGCCGCGCGCTGGAGACCCCGTTCGGCACGATCTACGCGACCAACATCACGCCCGACGTCGAGACCGGTATCGGGGCCTGGTCCTATCCCGCGTTCGAGCGCGCGATGCGCGACGGGCTTCATCGCGACGGGCGCCAGCTCTATCCCGCCTTCCCCTACACGCATTTTTCGAAGACGAGCGAAGCCGATCTCCAGGCGCTCTACGCCTACCTGATGGCTCAGCCCGCGGTGCGCGCCACGCAGCCTGCAAACACACTCGCCTTCCCGTTCAATCTCCGCCCGCTGCTCGCGGGATGGAATGCGCTGTTTCACCAGACGCGTGAGTTCAAGCCCGATCCGGCAAAATCCGAGCTGTGGAATCGCGGCGCCTATCTGGTCGAGAGCCTCGGCCATTGCAGCGGCTGCCATTCGCCGCGCAATGCGCTCGGCGCCGAGCAGCGCAATGCCTACCTCGCCGGCGGCTTCGCCGAAGGCTGGGAGGCGCCGCCGCTGACCTCGCTCTCGCAGGCGCCGATCCCGTGGAGCGAGGACGAGCTGTTCGCCTATTTGCGCGCCGGCAATTCGCGCTATCACGGCGTCGCGGCCGGCCCGATGGCGCCGGTCGTCAGGGATCTCACGGCCCTGCCCGACCAGGACATTCGCGCGATGGCCGTCTATCTCAATTCGTTCAACGACGCTGCCACCGAGGCGCCGGATACGCTTGCCGCCAGGCTTGAGAGCGCAACGCAAGTCACCACCGCCGCCTCAACCGGCGCGCGGCTCTATCAGGGCGCCTGCGCCGTCTGTCACGAGGTCGGCGGCCTGCCGCTGTTCGGAAGCCGGCCCTCGCTTGCGCTCAACAGCAATCTGCACAGCCGAGCGCCGGACAATCTCGTGCAGGTGATCCTGCACGGCATCACCGAGCCCGTCTCGAGCGACCTCGGCTACATGCCGGCGTTCAAGGACAGCATGAGCGACGCGCAGATCGAAGAGCTCGTCACCTTCCTGCGCAAGCAGTTCGCGCCTGACAAGCCGGCCTGGACGGGCCTGCGCGAAACGATCGCGCGCGTGCGCAGCTCAGCACATTAGTGTCATTCCGGGGCCCGAGCGTAGCAGGGAGCCCGGAATCCATAATCACCAGCCGGGGTTATGGATTCTCAGATGCGCAATTGCGCATCATAGCTCGCCGCTTCGCGTCGCCCCGGAATGACACTGCATGATTGAAGCGTCAGAGATACAACACTACGCGTGCTTCTTCGCCTCCACCGGCGGCGTGCCGTGGGTGTGGAAGGACTCGATCGTCTTCAAGCCCCACGCCTGGCCCTTCTTGCGCTCCTCTTCCGTCCACACGATCGGCTTCCAGTCCGGCGCGAGGATGAGGCGCGCGCCGGCATTGGCGACTTCGACGCGATTGCCGCCGGGCTCGTAGACATAGAGGAAGAAGGTCTGCTGGATCGCGTGCTTGTGCGGGCCGGTCTCGATGTGGATGCCGTTCTCCAGGAAGATGTCGGCGGCGCGCAGGATTTCCTCGCGGCTGTCGAGCGCGTAGGTGACGTGGTGGAAGCGGCCGGGCGTGCCGGAATGATCGAGCGAATAGGCGAAGTCGTAGCTCTTGTTCGACATCGTCAACCACATCGCCGCTTCCCGACCGTCGTTGAGCACGATCTGCTCGGTGAGCCGGCAGCCGAGATAGTTCTCGAAGAACTCGCGGTTGGCCTTGATGTCGACGGCGAGGCAGTTGAGATGGTCGAGGCGGCGGACGTTGAC
>NZ_JBFULT010000630.1:0-4089 GCF_054049755.1 Bradyrhizobium sp. P5_C11_2 | reverse complement strand
CTTCTGGATCAGCGCCCGCGGCTTCTGGGGACGCAACGGCGACCGGCTCGCCTGGCCGTTCTCGATCGGCCTCGGCGCGCTGATCGTCCTGACCGTCGGCTTCCAATACGGCATCAATGTCTGGAATCGCGCGATCTTCGACGCGATCGAGAAACGCGATGCGACCACCGTTTTCCATCTCTCCGCGGTGTTTGTCCCGCTCGCGATCGGCAGCATCGTGCTCGGCGTGGCGCAGGTGTTCGCGCGGATGGGCATCCAGCGGCGCTGGCGGGCCTGGCTGACGGCCAGCGTGCTGACGCGCTGGCTCGGCAATGGCCGCTACTACCAGCTCAACCTCGTCAGCGGCGACCACGAGAATCCCGAATACCGGATCGCCGAGGATCTGCGCGTCGCGACGGACGCGCCGGTCGATTTCCTCGCCGGCGTGACTTCGGCGCTGTTGTCTGCCGCGACCTTCATTGTCGTGCTCTGGACCATCGGCGGCGCGCTCACGGTCACGCTTGGCGGATCATCGATCACCATTCCCGGCTTCCTCGTGATCGCTGCGATGCTCTATGCAGCGATCGCCTCGGGCTCGATCCTGGTGATCGGCCGGCGCTTCGTGCAGGTCTCCGAGGACAAGAACCAGGCCGAAGCCGATTTCCGCTATACGCTGACGCGCGTGCGCGAGAATGGCGAAAGCATCGCGCTGCTCGGCGGCGAGGAAGAGGAGCGCGACGGCCTCGACCGCAATTTTACCAACGTGCTGCGGCAATGGGCGCGGCTGGCCGGGCAGCACGTGCGCACCACGCTGGTGTCGCAGGGGTCGAACCTGGTTGCGCCGGTGGTGCCGTTATTGCTCTGCGCGCCAAAATTCCTCGACGGCAGCATGACGCTCGGACAGGTGATGCAGGCGGCCTCCGCCTTCACCATCGTRCAGAGCGCGTTCGCCTGGCTGGTCGACAATTATCCGCGGCTTGCCGACTGGAATGCCTGTGCGCGCCGCATCGCCTCGCTGATGATGTCGCTGGACGCTCTCGAGCGCGCCGAGCAGGGCGACGGCATCGGCCGCATCAAGCGCGGCGAGACCCGCAACGACGCGATGCTGGAGCTGAAAGACCTTTCGGTCACGCTCGACGACGGCACCGCCGTGGTCGGCGAGACCGAGGTGGTGATCGAGGCCGGCGAGCGGCTGCTGGTCGCCGGCGAATCCGGTACCGGCAAGAGCACCCTGGTGCGCGCCATCGCCGGCCTCTGGCCGTGGGGCGGGGGCAGCGTCAATGTCCATCCCGACCGGCGGCTGTTCATGCTGCCGCAGCGGCCCTACGTGCCGTCCGGATCCCTGCGCCGCGCGGCCGCCTATCCCGGCGCCGCGGAGGACTGGACCGTCGAGGAGATCGGCGAGGCCCTGCACAAGGTCGGCCTCGACCATCTCAAGGAGAAGATCGAGGAAGAGGGGCCGTGGGACCAGACCCTATCCGGCGGCGAGAAGCAGCGCCTCGCGTTTGCACGGCTGTTGCTGCACAGCCCCGACCTCGTCGTRCTCGACGAGGCGACCTCGGCGCTCGACGAGAAGAGCCAGGACAAGATGATGAAGATGGTCACGGACGAACTGCCGAAAGCGACCATCGTCAGCGTCGGGCATCGCGCCGAGCTGGAGGCCTTTCACAGCCGCAAGATCGTGCTGGAACGCCGCAAGGGCGGCGCCAAGCTCGTCAGCGACATCGACCTGATCCCGCGCAAGGACAGGCGCAGGCTGCTCGGCCGCCTCCTGCGCCAGCGCAAGGTCCCGCCGAAGAAGGCGGCGTGAGGCGCTTCCCGGACAAGCGTAGCGAAGCGGAGCGCTGATCCGGGACCCATACCCACAGGGAGCAATTTGACGAAGACTCGGAGTGGGAGTTTCGCGTCACGACTCCTGCCTGTGGTTATGGGTCCCGGGCTCGCTTCGCGCCCCGGGGCGACAGCGAGATTGGAGTCCCCGGCAAAACCGGCTATGCATGCGCCGCTTGCAACGAGGACCTCTGGTTTGACGGCTCACAACGAACCTTCGTCCGCGCCGTTCGGCGCGTTTGCGCCGAATGCGGCGCAGGCCGCGATCATTGGCCTCGCCAAGCAGTCGGGGCTGAAGCGCGGCGCGTTTCGTCCCTGGCTGTCGCGGCTGGTCAATCTGATGCGCGGCGGTCCGGTCGACGTGCAATATCAGGGCGCCTCGTTCCGCTTCTATCATCAGGGCAGCGCGACCGAGCGCGGTGCGCTGTTCAACCCCGATTACAATCTCGACGAGCTCGATTTCCTGCGCCGGCATACGCCGGCGGGCGGCGCGTTCGTCGACGTCGGCGCCAATGTCGGCACTTTCGCGCTGGTGATGGCGCGGCAGGTCGGGCCCGCGGGCAAGGTGCTCGCGATCGAGCCGCATCCGATGACATTTGGACGGCTGTCGTTCAACTGCACCGCATCGAAAGCAATGCAGGTGCGCCTGGTGCAGGCTGCCGCAGGTGACAGCGACGGCGAGCTGATGATCGAGAGCGGCGGCGGCAATCTCGGCGCCACGCACGTCGTCACCGGCGCGGCCAGCGCCGAAGCGATCAAGGTCCCGTCGCTGCGGTTGACGCGCATCCTCGACGAGGCCGGCGTCACGCAAGTCGATTCGCTGAAGATCGACGTCGAGGGTTTTGAGGACCGCGTCCTGATCGGGTTCTTCCGCGATGCGCCGCAATCATTGTGGCCGCGCGCGGTGGTGATCGAGCACCTGTCACAAAACGAATGGCGGGACGATTGTATTGCTGACATGGTCGCGCGCGGCTTCACGATCGCGCGCAAGACACGGAGCAATACGTTCCTGTCACGCTGACGATTGCAAACCACGGAGGTTGCGATGATTGATCATATAGGCTTCTCCGTCTCCGACTATCAGCGCGCCAAAGCGTTCTACACCAAGGCGCTGGCGCCGCTCGGCTACAGCCTGATCAAGGAAGTGACGGCGGAACAGACCGGCCACGATCCGGCCGCGGGCTTCGGCGCCGGCGGCAAGCCGGATTTCTGGATCGGCGGCGAAGGCGCAATGAACAAGCCGGTGCATGTCGCGATCGTGGCGAAGGACCGCGCCACGGTCGATGCGTTCTACAAGGCGGCGATCGCCGCGGGCGGACGCGACAACGGCGCGCCCGGCATTCGCGCGCATTATCATCAGAACTATTATGGTGCGTTCGTGCGCGATCCCGACGGCCACAACATCGAGGCGGTYTGCCACGCGCCGGAATAAACGGCTGCGCCGCGCGGCGGGAACATCGACGCGGCATCATCGTTGTCGTTCTCTGGACAACTGAGCGCGATGACGCCCATGCCGATCGAACCGCCCGAGATTCCGCCGGCGACACCGGGGACTCCGACCGAGCCGCCGCCGGAAATGCCGCCGGGCAATCCGCAGCCCGACATTGCGCCGCCGGTGCGCGAGCCCGGCGAGCCGGCGCGGCCGGACGAATTGCCAGGCCGCAGGCCCGAGGAGATTCCGTCGCGTGGACCAAACGCACCGCTCACGCCGAACCCTGCGACGGATGCGAATTCGCCGCAGCACCACATATTGGGCGGGCGATCACATATGAGGCGATTGCAACATGCGGCTGAATGCGCAATGAACGTCGACGTTCTGATGTGATTTGCGTGCGGAAATAAATCGAGCCGCGGCCGCTTCGCCCGCCACAATCCGGCCTAACGCGTAGCTGTACTTCACGACACTTCGTCAAAGAACCTTCCGGGGAAGTTCACCATCATGACCAATCTTCGTTTCGTGCTGCTTGCGACGACGGCTCTGACCGCGATGCAATTGGCAAGCTCCGCATCGCACGCGCAAAGCGCGCCGCCGCTGGTGGTCGCGCAGGCCCAGCCGCAAGAGACGGGCCCTGACGGAAAACCGAAGCAGCCGCCGAAGGAAGCGCCCAAGGCACCGCCGCCCGCTGCCCGCCCGGCCGCGCCGCCTCCGCCGGCTGCACCACCGCCGGCAGCACCTGCACGTCCGGTTGCACCGCCGCCCGCGGCTGCACCTCCGCATCCTCCCGCCGCGCCGCCACCGGCCGCCGCACCGTCACGTCCGACGCCGCCTCCGCCGCCACC